>APCU01000103.1 GCA_000347575.1 Candidatus Caldatribacterium saccharofermentans OP9-77CS
GCGGGGTATACAGAATCGTTTGGAGCAGGTAGTAGGGATGTTTACGTTCTAAAGCTCGACGTGTACGGCACCACTGGTCCTTATCCGCAATGAATTTACCGATTCACGAAGGGCAGGGATCATTCCCTGCCTTTTTTGTTTTTCAACGCTGGAACTTTTTCACAGCCTTCACTCTATGAACATCAACATCATTTTCGCCGCTCTTATGACCATCCTCAAACTGTCGTAAGACTCATCTTGTGCTGCTGAAAGAATCATGTAGAAACCTCTGTTGGGAACTTCGAAGATGGTGAATTCGACGCGCACCAAGATGTTGTTCTGCATCGACAGGGTCTCGAAGGTCGTTGCTTTGTATTTTTGAAAGTCCCTCTCGTCCGTTGTGAGGATCTTGAAACCTGAGTTTTCCAAGCTCTTCTTGATCTCTTGTACCAACGTTGTCAAGTCCAATCCCTCGACAGGTTCGCTCAACTTCGAGATGTTCAGAAAAAGGTTCAAATCTGCGTTGAAGACGGTCAAACTCTGCTCGGTTTCGTCGTAGTAGGCTTCGAAACCTTCCAACGTCGCGTAGATGTACTCGTTGTTGGGATCTAAGAAATAGTCGGTCGCAAAGATCACGCAAGTCAAAAGCATCACTGAAAGAAGTATCGTTCTTCTCGTGGGACTCACCTCCTGGCTATTGAGATGGACCTCGGTGTTCCACTCTCTTCGACGGTGCCATAAACGATTTTCTTGACGATCAAACCATCCGAAGTGTTGTAGACCACGTACCACGGATACAGTGTGCCCGAGTAACGATCAACGCTGTTTTCCACATACAGAACCACCGTAGCCATGACACCACCCTTTGAAGCCACGTAGTTGGAGAGCTCTGGATAATTCAGATACTGATCTATCAGGCTGGCATTGAAGAAGTGAAACTGCAAGTTTATGGTCTTTCCCTCTATGTTCCCATAGACGTTGATCTTTCCAGCGGGTGTTTCCATGTGGCCTATGACGGTTGTGAAGTCGATGTGTTGAAGTACGAGTGTACCGTTGAACCTGCCGGCACTGTCGTTGACGGTCCAANTTCCAGACAGATCGAGCTTGGTCTGGTCCGCAAGCTTCTTAGCCGTCTGGTAGAGTGTATCGATCGCATCAGCGTACGGTCTGACGATCTCAGAGATGTGTTTGTCCTTGTTCGCTCGAAGTTCCAAGATGAACTCGGCGTACTTCTCCGCCCTGTAGCGCTCTTCCATAGCTTGTCTGAGAAGCTGGTGAACCTGAGAGTCCGACAAATTCTTGTACTCGGCCGAAGAGCGTATCACGTAGATGCCTTTCCTGTTGGTTTCTTCATCGTAGGCTGTGTAGGTGTCGTTGCCCATATCTCGGCTCTTCTTGTAGTTCTGATACGTCGATTCCTTCAACGCCTGTTCGAGAATGTCNGTTCTCACGGCGGAGAAGACTTCCTTGGTGTCGCTGATGAGGCTGATCCACTTCGGTGTGATGACATCGAGGAGCCAGTTCATAGGATCGAGCTTGTCTTTGATGAGCTTTTTGAAACTCCTGAACTCGTTGACGTTGTTGAAGTTCTTGGGTACAGGTGTGTTAGCCAGTTCTTCGAACTCCTTGACTTTCTTCGTCATTTCGATCAGTTTCACCAAAGTCTTGGTTCCCTTCACACTGTCCAAGGCCATTTCGTAAGCTTGGTCTGGGATCGATCTTGCGAGCACGGAACGCTGTTTGACGAGTTGAACGATCTCTTGCTGACTGATCGTTGCGGCGAATGAATTTGCGCTGAAAAAGAGCATCGTTGTCAGCAAGAGGAGGACGAACACGGAGGATCTGCCATTCCCTCTCACACTATCACTCCTATGAAACTTGCTGCCCGGGAAAATCGTTAGGCGGAGAAGCAAGTGGGATGATTAATTATACCATTGAATTTAACGATGGTGAATCTTTGTTTGTTGATGTTGCCTCAATCGAACCGTGAATCATACTGAATCCAGCGTGAAAGCAGATGGTGGAAAGGGGTATGTGTACCTTCACTTCATGCGTAGAGAAAATCTACGGTGGGAACATGTATGACGGGGTGTACTCCATCCAATCAGCGTGTGACGGCGGACACACAGTCGCAGGGTTGTTTGATCTTTCGAGGCTGGATCGTGGAACTTCTACATCATAAAGATGGATGCCAAGGACGACGCCAGCTCTTCACCAAAGTGAAAGAAAGCGAGCGATCATTTTCGGGCAAGGAGAAATCCTTACCTTTTTTCTTTTAGTGCTGTGACACCTTCGAAATGCTCAAATTTCACAATTTCAGTCGCCATGATTGAGACTTTCGTTGGGCTGACGCTTCGCGAATAACGTGCATGAAAAATCCAGACACTACCACCATGCGCTTCGTTTTCTCAACACGACACACCTTTGATTGTTTCAAGTACTATCACGACACGAACAGACTATATGAAGGATCTATTTCTATCCCTTTCAAGGCCGCCATTGGAACACAAACATTGACTAAGTGAGTCACTTCGATTGGAGGCTCTTCATACACCTCACCTCTTTACAGTTTCTCCATTTGCGAGTGCCACACCATTGAAAACTCTCATACAGATCGAAGGTGGGGTGACATGAAAAAAGTGCGCCGTAGCTCCAGCCGAGCCCTGGCGCTAAGATGACTTAGAGGCTGTACGAGCGGTTTTCTCTTTCATTTCTCTTTGTACCACGAACCACCACACCAAAAGTTCTCGTTCCCTCTTCTCGTAATCCGGATACCGGAGAGNGATGAGGCGAAAGAAATCACCGTTGTGCCGCCTTTCTTTGAGGTGCGTGAGCTCGTGGAAGAGAACATACTCAATGAGGACCTCAGGAAGGCAGGAAAGGAGTGTGTTGACGGTTAGGTTCCCTCGGAAGCTCACACTTGCCCATTTTGAGTTCATCCGGCGGAAAAAGACCTGCTGAAAGGACCTCCCGGCTTCCTGGGCGAGTTTGTCAAGGAGTGCATGAACCAGGCTTTTGAATTCCTGAAGTTCCCGGCGGATGGGCTGCATGTCTTTGGCTACCTCGAGGCACCCCCTGATGATGGCAAGCTTTTTCTCAAGCCATGTTTTATGCCGGGCAAGAACCCGCTGAGGGTCCTCCCCCTCAGGAAGTACCAGGACGGGTTTCCCGGTCTTGAGCTCGATCCGGGGATACCGGATATCCCGGAAGACAACGTCATATTCCATAAGCCTCAACCCTTTCAAAGAGCTCTCTCGTCAGGGCATCGATGTCGATGAATCTGTGCCCTTCCCCTCTGATGCGTCGCACAAAGCGGCGGATTTCCCGCTCGACGTTCTGGCGGGCGGTCTTCTGGGCAACCCATCCGGGGAATATGTGTTCCTCGAGGTTCCCCCAGAGTTCCCGAACCTTCTCCACAAGGCCTTCCTGCTTGTCGAGGTGTTGCCGGAGCGTCACAAGCAGAGCATATTCAACTTCAGAGAAACTCAGCTCTCGCTGTTCTTCTTTCAAAGTCCAGAGTTGCTCTATGATCTCCCTTCCGTCGTAGTAGAGCTTTTCGTAGTCCTTTTCACGCTCCTGCCACTTCTTGAGGAGTTCCTTCACCCTCTCTATCAGGGACAGAGGAACGAAACTCGGTCTCTGCTCTACGAGGAGGAAGCGCCGGAGGGCGAAGACAATGCTTGTCGCCTTGTCCTCGATCGTCCCCTCTTCGGAGAGTCGTCGCAAAAGGTGCTGTAGATGGGCGGTGTCTATCTTGATAGAGGGAAATTCTTCGAACTCCTCAACTTCAGTGGATTCATGGAGGATGGCCACGGTTTTGCGAAAGTACTGCTTGGCAAGTTCCTCCACGCCGGATTCACCCTGGGTCCTCTTCCGATAAAAGGCATAGAGGTCGCTGAGAAAGCGGTACTCCCCGAGGCGCTCGTACTTCACACTATCAGGACCAAGGAGCTCAAAGAGTCGACGGAGCTTCTGGTACTTCTTGACGAACTGCTGTTCGGTTTCATCACTCTGGGTGATGATTTCTAAGCCCTTCTGCAAAGCCTCGTGTGTGAGTTCCGTGGAAAGCTCAGCAAAAAGGTCCAGGAGTTCCCCAAGGAGCTTCTCAAACTGCTCCCGGAGCTTCGCAAAATCGACGACGATGCCCCGCACATCCTCCTTTGAGTAGGCGCTGAAGGCACGCTCAAACTCGGAAAGAATCCCCAGATAGTCAATCACCAGCCCTACCTCCTTGAGGTTCCGGTAGGGACGGTTTACCCGGGCCAGGGCCTGCAGCAGGCGGTGCTCCCGGAGGGGTTTGTCGAGATAGAGAGTCTGGAGGATGGGGGCATCGAATCCTGTGAGGAGCATGTCGGTGACGATGAGGATCTTGGGACATTCTTCTTCCTTGAACCGATCCCGAGTCTCACGGTTGATGGTCTCGGGATCCTTCTTAGGATACTTTTCCAGAAGCTTCCTCCAGTACTCACCGACTTTATCGTTCCCCTCGGTATCACCCGGAGAAAAGGAGAAGACGATTTCAGAGTACTCCGAGGGAAGGTAGCGGTCCAGTGCTTCCTTGTAGAGGACGCAGGCTCTACGGCTCACGGTAGCCACAAGGGCCTTGAAACGGCCAGCAACGTTCTCCCGGAAGTGCTGGGCGATGTCCTGCGCAATCCGCTCGATTCTTTTTGGGTTCTCGAGAAACTCCTGGATGCCGATTTTTCTGGCAATTTCCTCTTCAACCAAAGGCCGCTTGTCCTCGGGAATTTCCCCCATCTCTTCTTCAAGGAATCGCCGGAGCTTCGCCTCGTCAAGGTGGATTTCCTGCAGCCGAGGCTGGTACACGATGGGAACGGTGAACCCGTCTTCAATGGACTCGTAAACGAAGTACTTGTCGAGATAGTGCTCACCTTTCTCGGGATAGCTGAAGCGTGCATAGGTGTTCCGGTCCCTTTTCGCGATGGGGGTACCAGTGAAGGCGAAGAAGAAGGCTTCTCTCAGGATGTCCCGCATGGTGGCCGCCAGAAGCCCATACTGTGATTGGTGAGCCTCATCGGCAAAGACTACCACGTTCCGTCGCGAGCTGACGGTGTCCTTTTCTTTCGAAACCTGCTGAATTTCCTTCCTGAGGTTTTCGAACTCCCCTGGATCGAACTTGTGGATGAGGGTGAGGAAGAGCCCACGCTTTCCCCGATAGTCGTCGTGGCTGAGCACTTCCTGGAGCTCCCTGATGGAACCAATCCGCTCCACCTCCACCATGTCGAGAGAGGAGAGAACCCCGTTCATCTGCTCCTCCAGTTCCCGCCGGTCGACCACGAAGAAGATGGTGGGGTTTTCGAGCTCCTTGAGGAAATACAGGGCATGGGCGGCGAAGATCATGGTTAAGGTTTTCCCGCTTCCCTGCCAGTGCCAGATAAGCCCGTGCCGACGCTCATCTTTTCCCTGAAGGAATGCCTGCACCCGCTCCACAATCTTTCTGGCCGCCCGGTACTGCATGTATCGGGCGATTACCTTGCTTGTCTCCCCCCGATCCGTGCGGATGAAAAGACAGTGGCGGAGGATCCAGAGTAGATGCTCCGGGGCGAGCATTGTGGCAATGGCTTCAAGGGGGTCCAGCCCCTCTTCCTTCCACTCGTAGGTCTCCACCTCATCCCGCCAGGGCACGATGGGGAAGTAGCGCACCACCGCCTCCGCGGCCACGCCAATCTGGACGTACTTGTAGAGCTCGGGGACGCTCTTCTCGTACCGCTTCACCTGCCGATAGGCATCGTACCAAGAAGTGGCAAGATCTGCGGGGTTTTTGCACTCGATGTTTACTAAAGGTACACCGTTCACATAGAGCAGGAGGTCCACCTGGATGTTCGCATTCCCCACGTGGGGGACCTGGCGGGAAACGATGAAATCATTCCTTTCAGGATTCTCAAAGTCGAAGAGCCGGATCTGCTCAAGGGTTGCGGATCGCTCGAGCTTCATCGGCACTCCGTGCTTGTAGAAGTGGAGTATCCTCTTTCCGTCTTCAGACCCTGTCCCGAGGAGCTCGAGCTCGCTCACCGCCCGAGATAGGTCCCGCTCACTGCAAGCGTCTGAGTTGATCCGCCTCAAGGCCTCCAGGAGCACCGGTTTCAGAAGAGCCTCACGGTAGTCATCCCGCAAAAGCTCCGGGGGAGAAAACCGCCACCCCCTTGCGGTGAGCTTTTCGAGGAGAACCTCCTCGCAGAGCTTTTTCTCAGGAAACCGCACCGTGCTCCACCTCCTTTCCAAGGAGCTTGAGGACCCGAACCCTTCCCGTCAAAAGGTCCTCCATGAGTCCCTTTTTCACCTGCCCGAGGAGCTCCCGCTTTTTCCTGAGGAGCTCAATCTTCC
>APCU01000104.1 GCA_000347575.1 Candidatus Caldatribacterium saccharofermentans OP9-77CS
CAGTACTATTACAGTCCTTGTGGTCATCATCCTTGTGGGAATTTTCCTGGGGGTTGTGGACCTGCTTTTGACCTTTATCATGGGGCTCTATCTCCGGTAACGGTGGAGGGTTTAGGAACTCATGCAGCCTCGGTGGTACGTCATCCATACTCTGGCGGGAAGTGAACATAAGGTCAAGGCGAATCTCGAGCGCCGCATCGCATCCATGGGGATGCAGGACCAGATTTTTCGGGTTGTTGTTCCCATGGAGGAGACGATTGAAGTTCGACGCGGGAAGAAGCGCTTCACCAAGCGGAAGATTTTTCCAGGATACGTCATGGTCGAGATGATCATGAACGATCGTTCCTGGTATGTGGTGCGGAACACTCCAGGAGTCACAGGGTTCGTTGGTTCAGGGATGCGGCCTGAGCCTCTGAGTGATGAAGAGGTGAAGGTTATTCTCCGTCAGACGGGAATCGAAAAGAAGCCGCGCCTGGACATTGAAAAGGGTGAGGTTGTTAAAGTCATCTCCGGGCCATTCCTGAACTACACCGGAACGGTGGAGCACGTCGACCATGAACGGGGAAAAGTCACGGTGCTTCTCTCCATTTTCGGCCGGGAGACCCCTGTAGAACTCGAGTTTTCTGATGTCGAAAAACTCTGACGAGGTGGACGGGTTATGGCAAAGAAAGTCGTGGCAATGGTAAAGCTGCAGATCCCCGGGGGAATGGCTACCCCTGCGCCTCCGGTTGGACCAGCCCTGGGGCAGCACGGCGTGAACATCATGGAGTTCTGTAAGGCCTTCAATGCCCAGACGGAGAAGACCGGGGGGTTCTCATCCCGGTGGAGATTACCATTTATTCGGACCGTTCCTTCACCTTTGTGTGCAAAACGCCCCCTGCGTCGTTCCTCATTCGTCAGGCTCTGGGCATTGAGAAGGGTTCCGGCGAACCAAACCGCGTGAAGGTGGGGAAGATTACCCGGTCGAAACTTCGAGAAATCGCCGAGAAGAAGATGCCCGACCTCAATACTACCGATATCGAGGCGGCCATGCGCATTATCGAGGGCACAGCCCGGAGCATGGGTGTTGAGGTCGTGGAAGGATAAAGGGAGGAGTAGGTATGGCCGAGCGGAGCAAGAGATACCTCGCGCTCAAGGCAAAGATTGAACCCGGAAAGCTCTATGACCCCGAAAGCGCCGTCCGCCTTTTGAAGGAAATGGCCAGCACCCGTTTCAACGAGACGGTGGAAATGGCGTTGAACCTCGGTATTGACCCGAGACAATCAGACCAGCAGGTTCGGGGGACGGTCGTTTTGCCTCACGGGACGGGGAAAACGGTCCGGGTTCTGGTCTTTGCGCAGGGCGAAAAGGCGAGGGAGGCCCAGGAAGCAGGAGCGGATTACGTCGGTGGAGAAGAGCTTGTGGAGAAAATCCAGAAGGGGTGGTTTGAGTTCGACGCGGCGGTGGCTACACCAGACATGATGCGCATCGTGAGTCGCCTTGGGAAAATCCTTGGTCCCCGGGGACTTATGCCCAATGCCAAGACGGGGACTGTAACGTTTGACGTTGCCCAGGCTGTGCGGGAGATCAAGGGTGGGCGGATTGAAATCCGGAATGATAAGCTCGGCAATGTCCACCTTCCCATCGGGAAGGCGTCGTTTACTGAGGAGCAGATTCTCGACAACTTCTATGCTGCTCTGGATGCCGTGGTTCGTCTGAAGCCTCCTGCGGCAAAGGGTCGGTATATCAAAAAAATCGTTCTCTCCCTCACCATGAGTCCTGGTGTTCCCGTTGACGTCAACACTGCTCTCGCCCGGATGGAGAAGAGGGCAGCCTGAGAGGTGAAGAGAACGAAGACCCTGATCTTCAAAGGGTAAAAGAGGTGCCTGAGAACCAGGGGCGCAAGCTTAAAAATCCTGGGGAGGCGAAGATGCGAGAAGACTCCTCAGGGGGAGTCTTCTCTTTTTTGTGCGGAAGGGAGGTTGATGGTGTTTGGAAAGAAGCGAAAAGGAGAAAATTGTTGGAGAGCTCCTTGAGCGGTTGAAGAAGAGCCAGGCGGTTTTCGTCGTAGGCTACCACGGTATGGATGTCCCCGCTATGGAGCAGCTGCGGCGGAATCTGCGGGGTGTTGAGGGAGAACTCAAGGTTGCCAAAAACACCCTCATGCGCCTTGCTCTGGGACAGGCTGGCTTTTCGGGGGAAGACCACCTCCTTAGAGGTCAGAATGCCTTTGTCTTCTCCTATCGTGACGTGGTTCAGGTGGCAAAGGCCCTGGCCGACTTTGCGAGGAAGTTCCCACAGCTTGAGGTGAGAGGTGGCTTCCTGGGGATGAGGCTCCTCACTGCCCAGGATGTGCAGCGTCTGGCAGAGCTTCCCTCCCGGGAGGAACTCCTTGCCCGGGTGGTTGGTGGTGTTGCTGCACCGCTTGTGGGGCTTCTTGGTGTGCTCCAGGGGGTTTTGCGGAACTTCGTGTGGGTGCTGAAGGCCATTGAAGAGAAAAAGCGCACTGAAAAGGAGGCATGACCCATGACCAAAGAGGAAATTATCGAAGCAATCGAGAAAATGACGGTTCTTGAACTTGCAGAACTCGTGAAGGCTCTCGAAGAGAAGTTTGGAGTTTCTGCGGCCATGCCGGTGGCTCAGGTCGCCGCTCCGGTTGCTGGACCTCAGGCTGCGGCTCCCGCTGAGGAAGAGGAAAAGACAGAGTTCGATGTTATTTTGAAGAGTGCTGGTCCTCAGAAACTCCAGGTGATCAAGGAAGTCCGGGCAATCACCGGCCTTGGCCTCAAGGAGGCCAAAGACCTTGTGGACAACCCGCCAAAGCCTATCAAGGAAGGCGTCAGCAAGAAAGAGGCCGAGGAAATCAAAGCAAAGCTCGAGGCTGTGGGTGCTGAGGTGGAAATCAAGTAAAGAGAGCGCCGCCCTTCGGGGCGGCCTTTTCCTATGCCCGGGAAATTCCTCCTTCGCCTTTACGCTTCGCTTTTTCTTGTCTCCCTTATCTGGGGTCTGAACTTCGGCATCATGCGCCTTGGGGTCCTCGCCCTGGGGCCTCTGGCTTTTCCGTTTCTCCGGTTCCTCCTGAGCACACCGCTTTTCTTTCTGGTACTCTGGAAGACCGAAGGCTCGGTGGGTATCGCGCTGCAGGATGTGCCACTCTTTTTCCTCCTCGGGACCATAGGGTTCGGACTGTATCAGCCCCTCTGGAGCTTTGGGCTTCGCCTGAGCCTGGCGTCGCACTCGGCACTTCTGCTTTCTCTAACCCCGGTCATCGTGGCAGTTGTGGTTCTTTTGCGGGGCGAAGAGGGTTTCCGGGGAGTGAATTTCGCTGGGACTCTCCTTGGATTTCTGGGGGTTGCGGTCCTCGTTGCTTTCCAGGGTAAAGGACAAGAAGGGCAGGCGGTGCTCCTTGGGGACCTTCTCACTCTTGGGGCAGCTCTCCTGTGGGGACTGTACTGTTACTTTGGAAAACTCCTCCTTCGAAAGTACTCCCCCTTAAAAAGCAGTGCCTGGAGCATGCTCTTTGGGGTACTCGCGATGTTTCCGGTATGTGCCCGGGATGTCTTCCGGATTACTCTTCGCAGCCACTTCACGCCGGTACTACTTTTTGTCTTCCTCTATGGGATCGTTCTTTCCTCTCTTGTGGCCTATGTGCTCTGGATGTGGGGGATTCAGCAGCTTGGTGCTTCCAGGACCACGGCCTTCCAGTATGTGACCCAGATTTTCGGTGTCATTGGTGCCTGGCTGATTTTCCGCGACCCTCTGAGCCTGCGCCTTTTTGTCAGCATGGCCCTGATCAGTCTGGGACTTCTCCTCGCTCAGTGGAAAGCTCCACTTCAGGAGGTATAGGAGGTATCCCACTCCTTCGTGGATAATGTCCCCCCAGGCCGAGAGGACCTCGGCTCTGGGGAGAAATCGCTCAAAGGAGAGCGCTACTCCCGCGCTGAGCAGGGGATGGGCAGGACAGGGAGTAATGTCAGCTTCGAGGTAGAATTTGCGAAAGGCAAGGAGTGCTCTGGGAAGGTGCACTTCAGAGGTCACAAGGTAGAAACTGCGAATGCCCAGGACTTTGAGAAGCGCTGTTGTGTACTGGGCGTTTTCCCAGGTTGTGCGGGAGTACGCTTCGAGTATGATGTCTTCAGGGGAAACCCCAAATGTTCTGAGAACCTCAAAGGCTACCTCTGCCTCGGTAAGTGGTTGTTCCTCATGGAGCTTTCCTCCGCTCACGATGATGGGAAGGGGCCTTTCCCGGTAGAGGAGGAAGGCCCGGTACACCCTGGCAAGGCTCACAGGGCTCAGGAGGAGATTCCCCGTTCCCGGGTCTTTGACCACTCCTCCACCTAAAACGACGATGGCCTGAGGAGGAGAAAGAGCAGGCGCAAAGGGGGGACGGGGAAGAAGGAGGAGTACCCACCCTGCAGAGAAGAGGTAGAGGAAGAGCGCAAAGAGCATGTATCCCCACACCCGCTGTCGGCGGACTCCTGCCCGTATGCCCAAAAGCAGGCACACCGTGAGGATAACGCCGGGGAAATCCACAAAGGCACCGACGATTTTCTGCAGAAGAACCATCTCGCTTCTCCCCTTGTGGTATCCTTGTACTGTACATAGGATAGCAGAACAGAGGTGGTGGACATGGCAAAGGTTGTTGTGCTTGCCCGCTCTTTTGCCCGTGCCTCTTCAGAGCCCCTGGAGATCCTCCAGGAAGCCCACCTTGAGGTGGAACGAAAGGCAAATCCTGAGCCGGAGAACGAAGAAGTCGTGGCCGGACTCATCGGAGATGCTGAAGGAGTTATCGTTGGTGTCGACCGTGTTGGAAGGGTGGTTCTTGAACGGTGTCCGAATCTCCGGGTCATCGCCAAGCACGGGGTGGGAGTGGACAACATCGACCTTGAGGCGGCAAAAGAACATGGCGTTGTTGTGGCTAACGCTCCCGGGACAAACACTGAATCGGTGGCGGATATGGCGTTTCTCCTCATCCTCTCCTGCGCCCGGAACCTACCGCTCCTTATGGAGAACGTTCGCAAGAAAGTCTGGGGTTCGCAAACCCTCGGGGTGGAACTCGAAGAGAAAGTGCTTGGTATTGTCGGCCTTGGACGTATCGGGAGAAGCGTCGCCCGGAGGGCTCTGGGTTTTGGGATGCAGGTGGTGTACTACGACCCCCTTGTCGAAGATGAAGCCTTTCGGCGTGTCTCCCTTGAGGACCTCTTTTCGATTGCCGACTTTGTCTCTCTCCATGCCCCTCTGACACCGGAAACAAAACACCTCGTGAACGAGCGGCTTCTTTCGCTCATGAAAAAGGACGCCTTTCTCATCAACACTGCCCGGGGGGAGCTCGTTGACGAGGAAGCCCTCTTCCGTGCCCTTAAAGAAGGCCGCATTGCCGGAGCGGGTCTTGATGTCCTCTCCTTTGAGCCACCTTTCGAGAGCCCGCTCCTTACCCTCCCGAACGTCATCGTAACCCCGCACGTTGCAGCACACACGAAAGAAGCGAATATCAAAATGGGGAAAATTGCGGCGCTCAATGTCGTTCGGGTCCTCAGGGGCGAGGAACCATTGTTCCGGGTGGTGTGACGTGCGAAGAATGCCACAGCGGCTCTCCTGGGGTTCAATCCTCTTTTTCCTTCTCCTCCTGCTCTTCTATTACGCTGTCTCTCAGAGAACCCCGGGAGAGTACATCGTCGTCCGGGTAATTGATGGGGATACCATTGAGCTCAATACCGGTGAAAAAGTCCGCTACATTGGCATCAACGCCCCTGAGCTTCACCATCCCCAGAAGGGGGTGGAGTATTTCGCCCGGGAGGCCTATGAGGCGAACCGCCGCATGGTCGAGGGGAAGAGGGTCCGTCTTGAGTTCGACGTTGAGAAGCGTGACCGCTACGGGAGACTGCTCGCCTATGTGTACGTTGACGATATTATGGTGAACGAGTGGCTTGTGGCCAACGGTTACGCCCAGGTGGCCACCTTCCCCCCAAACGTCAGGTACGCCGAGAGGTTCCGAAAACTTGAAGCGGAGGCCCGCCGCCTGAAAATTGGCCTCTGGGGGAAACCATAGGAGAAAAGGAGGCTCCTCTTTAGAGGAGCTTCACCGCTTCCTTAAAGCGGCGGGCAAGGTCCGTCAATTCTTCCCATTGCTTCCCTTCGATGAGGTCTTTGCGCACGAGCGACCCGCCAACCCCCACGCAGGAAGCCCCGGCCTTCAGGAAATCGGTGATGTTTTCCAGGTTTACCCCTCCTGTGGGACAGAGTTTGATGTGGGGGAAGGGCCCCTTGAGTTCCCGGATATA
>APCU01000105.1 GCA_000347575.1 Candidatus Caldatribacterium saccharofermentans OP9-77CS
TTGCTGGTATTGCCGGCGAGGGGTATATTACCTTTGTGTGAATCAGCGGGAACTCGCCCAGGCCTGGCCCGGGGGTTTTGCTGAATACATGGCCATACCTGAAGAGGCGCTTGCCTTTGGAAGCATTCATAGGATCCCCGAGGGTCTTTCCTTTGAGGAAGCGGCCATATCAGAACCTGCTTCATCCTGTGTGAATGCCCACGAGATCGCGGGAACATCCCTTGAGGACACCGTAGTCATCATCGGTGCAGGACCAATCGGGTGTTTCCATGTGGAAATTGCCAGAGTACGAGGGGCGAGGAAGATCATTCTCATGGATGTACTTGAAAGTCGCCTGGAACTGGCTCAAAGGTTTTCCCCCGATGTCCTCATCAGGAACGCTCCCGGTTCCTCAGAGCATATCGATCGGGTTTTTGCCCTCACTGATGGTCTGGGGGCCTCAGTGGTCGTTGTGGCCTGTCCTTCGGGAGAGGCCCAGCAGGATGCCATTGCCATGGCAGCAAAAGGTGGCCGGATTCTTTTCTTTGGAGGGCTTCCGAAAGACAACAGCAAGGTGGCGTTTGACAGCAACCTCATCCATTACCGTGGTCTCCATGTCATCGGCGCAACGACCTTTTCTCCTAAGCACCATGAAGTTGTCTTGGACATGTTTGCAACGGGGAAGATTCATGCACGGGAGTATATCACCCATGTACTGCCTCTTGAGAAATTCGCAGAGGGATTTGACGCACTTTTGAGTGGTAAAGCCTTAAAGGTGGTTCTGAAGCCATGAAAGAGGTATTAATTTCCGCTTCCATCGCTTGTGCCGATTTTGGGCACCTCACAGAACAGATTCGGGAACTCGAGGAGGCAGGTGTGGCATTGCTACATTTTGACGTGGTTGATGGGCGGTTTGCCCCCACGTTCATCATGGGTCCTCCTGTTCTTGCCTCTTTGCGACCGTACACGAAAATACCCTTTGAGGTGCACCTTGCCTGCTGGAATCCTGAAAAGTACGTTGAGCAGTTCGTGCAGGCAGGTGCGGATTACATTGCATACCATGTAGAAGCAACGACAGATCCTGGACACCTCGCGGAGGTTATTCGCTCGGCAGGGGCAAGGCCGGTGGTCGCCCTGCGCCCTGAAACCTCCTCTGAAGCGATTTCTGATGCGCTCCTTGCGCAGGTGGACATGGTGCTTGTTCTTGCTGTGCATCCTGGCTTTGCGGGTCAGAAGTTTATCCCCGGAACGGTTGAGAAGATTCGCCGACTGGCCCATCGTATCGAGAGTCTGGGGCTTCGTTGCCTCATTGAAGTCGACGGCAACATTAACGAGCAAACCATTCCGGAGGTGGTTGAGGCCGGAGCTCGAGTGCTCATTGGGGGAACTTCCGGACTTTTTCGCAAGGACAGAAGCCTTAAAGCATCGGTACAGATTATGCGGGAGGCAGCCTGCAGAGGAATACAAGAAGGAGTGAGAATGTGAGCGAGTACTTTCTGGAGATGCGTAACATCAACAAGACTTTCCCGGGTGTTCGTGCCCTGAAGAACGTGACCTTCTGCGTGCGAAAAGGAGAGATTCACGGGCTTGTGGGGGAAAACGGGGCCGGGAAAACGACCCTGATGAACGTCCTGGGAGGAGTGCTTCAGCCGGATAGCGGGGAGATTTTCATTAACGGCCAGCGGGTGGTCATTCGTGACCCGCATGAGGCTCAAAGGATCGGTATCGCCTTTATCCATCAGGAGCCAACGCTTTTCAACTTCCTCAGCATCGCCAGGAATATCTTCGTTTCGAATCTCCCCACAAACAGCGCAGGTCGGATAGACTTCCCCACCCTGTATCAGCGTTCTCGAGAGCTTCTGGAGCGAGTGGGTCTGGATCGGGATCCCAGGACCCTGGTCAAGGATCTTACGCTGGCGGAGAAACAGATGGTCGAGATTGCGAAAGCTCTTTCCTTCAAGAGCCAGATTTTCGTCCTCGATGAGCCTACCTCACCGCTCACGGATAAGGAAGTGGAGAACCTTTTCCGCATCATCCGGGAGTTGAAATCTCAGGGGGAAACCATCATCTACATTTCTCACCGCCTGAACGAGATTTTTGAGATCTGCGACTCAGTAACGGTTATGCGCGATGGTGAAGTCATCGATACCATGCCCGTGAGCCAGACGAACAAAAGGGAGCTCATTCGCAAGATGGTGGGGAGAGAACTCTCCATGATGTTTCCCCAGCGAAATAACCGCAAGGACGGCGAAATCATCCTTGTTGTGGAAAACCTTACGAAAGAGCCGTACTTTCGGAACGTCAGTTTCTCCCTGCGAAAGGGTGAGATTCTTGGAATTTTCGGACTTGTGGGCGCAGGCCGCTCAGAGCTTGCCCGTACCATTGTTGGTGACTATCGCAGAGACAGTGGGCGAGTGCTTCTTGAAGGCCGTGAGGTGCATTTTTCCCATCCCCGGGAAGCCATTGCCCATGGGGTTGGGTTTTTGACCGAGGATCGGAGGAGTGAGGGACTTGCCGTCGAGATGGAAGTTTACAAGAATATCAGCATGGCCATTTTCTGGAATAGACTACGCCAGGGATTCCGGCTGGACCTTGCCAGGGAGAGAGAAATCGCCGAAGAATACGTTCGCAGTTTGCGTATTGTGACTCCCACGATTTACCAGCTGGCGAGGAACCTTAGCGGTGGGAACCAGCAGAAGGTCGTGGTGGCGAAGTGGCTCTGTGCATCTCCCAAGGTGCTTATCGTTGATGAGCCGACCCGGGGGATCGACGTTGGTGCCAAGGCCGAGATCTACCATATTGTTGCGGATTTGGCAGAACGGGGAATGGGTATCATCTTCATATCCTCGGAGATTGAAGAAATCCTTGGAATGAGCGATCGAATCCTTGTGATGTACGAAGGCGAGGTAACTGCGGAAATTCCTCGGGAGGAGGCAACGCAGGAGAAGGTGATGTACTACGCTACGGGGGGAGAGAAGGTTCATGTTTGACAGTCTTGCTTTGCCGAAAAGAAAGAAAAAATGGACCGATGTGTTCGTCGATTATGGGATTTACACCAGTGTGGTGATACTCTTTTTCGCCTTCGGGCTCTTCTTCCCCCAGGCCTTCTTTTCCATTACCAATATCCGGAACATCTTGGCCTCGGCTTCGGTCATTGGCATTATGGCCATCGGTATGACTTTCGTCATCCTGACGGCAAATATCGACCTCTCCGTGGGTTCGGCGGCCTATTTTGCTGTGGCCTTGGGGGTTCTAGCGGTGAAGCGAGCAGGCTGGCATCCCTTCCTGGGCATTCTCATTATTGTGGCCACGGCTATAGGTATCGGGGCCTTCAATGGTTTCCAAGTTAGCCGACTCAAAATGGTTCCCCTCATTGCTACCCTGGCGTCGCTTGGGATTTTTCGGGGTCTGGCTCTGCAGTTCACCGATGCCGCTTCGATTTACGGCATGCCACCCCTGATTTCAAGAATTGGCATTGGGTACGTTGGTTCTGTTCCCATCCCCATCATCATGCTTTTTGTCCTGTACATCCTTGCTTATTACATCCTCGAAAAGACCCGTTTCGGCACCTATGTGTACGCTGTGGGAGGCGACCGGGATGCGGCGTTTAAAGCCGGCATCCACGTGCCCAACGTGATACTTTTCGTGTACCTCCTTCACGGATTCTTNGTCGGTATGTCCAGCCTCATCCTCTGTGCCCGCATGGATGGGGTGGTGCCAGCCCTTGGCGCGGGGATGGAGTTTGACGTGATAACCGCAGTGATCCTTGGGGGAACGAGCTTCTCTGGCGGTGTGGGCAACGTCTGGGGAACCCTGGCAGGAGCAGTCATCATCACGCTCATCAACACCGCTCTGACCATCTTAAACGTCTCGGCGTTCTACTACGATATTTTCAAGGGTAGCGTTATCCTCCTGGCCGTGGTTCTTGATACTTTCCGCCAGAGGAGAATGGGTATCATCACCTGAGAAGGAGGTGGGAGAAGAGAAGAAAAAAGCTTTTTCAAGCCGTTCATTTGGTGATTTGCAACAAAAACTCAGGAAGGAGGTCTGAAGATGCGGAAGGTCGTTCTTCTGGGGATTGTGGTGTGTTTCGTGGTGATGGCGCTGGGTGTTGCTGCCTTTGCGGAAAAAGAAATCCACATCGGTGTGACGGTTCCGGGTCTTTTCTCGCCAGCCTTCGTGGAAATGAAGCGCCAGGGTGAATTGAAAGCCCAGGAACTCGGTGTCAAGGTCACCATCGTCAGTGCCGAGAACGATATCGACAGGCAGTTCGAGCAGGTTCGGGATTTCATCGCCGCAGGAGTGGATGGTATTGTCATCACCACCATTGACTCTTACGGGATCGTGAAAGCCGTCGAGGAGGCTAACAAAGCAGGAGTTCCTGTGATCACCGTCGACCGGAAGTCCTTCGGAGGTGAAGTCTTCTACCACGAGGAGACGGACAACTTCAACGCCGGGCGACTCTGCGCAGTGTATGTTGCCCACCTCTTCAAGGATCATCCCGGACCCATCGAGATCTTCATTGAGCGCCTCGACCCCTCCGTGGACTCTGTGGAGGATCGTTTCCAGGGGTTCATGTTCGAGGTCTCGCAGTGGCCGAACCTCAAGGTGGTCGCAGCGCCGAACCTTGGCATGGACGTCGGAAAGGCTTTTGAGGCCACTATCAACGCGTTCCAGGCCAACCCCAACATCAAGGTCATTTTCCTCCCCGGTGAGCCCTGGCTCTCCGGAACGGTGAGCGCCCTGAAGCAGCTTGGTAAGTGGTTCCCAAGGAACGACCCGAACCACATCGTTATGGTTGGTGTTGATGGTGACCAGTTCGCCGTAGAGAACATGATTGAGGGGTACTACGACTTCAGCGCCGTCCAGGCTATCGATAAGTTTGTGGCCAACGCCATTGAAGTCTTCGTCCAGTACTTCAGGGAAGGGAAGAAGCCTCCGGTGAAAGAGCGGTACGTACCGGTGCTTGGGCTGTGTCCGGAGAACTTCGATTTCATCAAGGACCGGGTGTGGGGCTATCGCGTATACATGGAGCAGAAGGGGAAGCAGTGACGCTCAGTGCAACACAACTCTACCGTAGCCCTTTGGGCTACGGTAGAGTTTTTTTCTCCGAGGGGGAATGTCCATTGAAGAACATAAAGGCCATTGTGGCAGGACAGTTCATTTTTCTCTTCATGGTTGCTTTCTTCGTGTTCATGGCGGTCGTTTCTCCTCAGTTCCGTACGCATTATAACCTCTTTAATCTTTGGCTCGATGCTGTCATTACAGGCATTCTCGGTATTGGCATGACTTTTGTGATTACTACGGCGGGCATCGACCTTTCAGTGGCTTCAAACCTTGTGTTTTCGGCAATGATTGGGGCCATCCTCATGTCCCGGGGGCAGGGCGTGCTTCTTGCTTTTCTCGTCATGCTTGCCGTTGGTTTGGGATTCGGCCTCTTCAACGGGGTGATGGTCGCCCGGCTGAAAATGGTGCCCTTCATTGTGACCCTGGGGACTTTGAGCCTGGGGCGAGGACTTGCAATGCTTTCAACCAGGGCGAAATCTGTGTACGGCTTCCCTGAGATTGTCACCCGCATTGGTTCGGGGGAAATTGGGTTTTTCCCCGTTGCTGGCCTCATCATGGCTTTTCTTTATGTAGTGGCCTGGTATGTCCTCAACCGAACCGTTTTTGGCCGCTCGGTGTATCTTGTGGGGAGTAACCCAAGGGCTGCACGTCTCAGCGGTATCGATGTGGAGCGGGTGAAGAGCCTGGTGTACCTTGTGAGTGGCCTGTGTGCCGCGATAGCGGCCTTCATCCAGATGGGGAGATTGAATGCGGCAAAACCCAACATGCTCTACGGCCTTGAGCTTGATGTGGTTTCAGCGGTGGTTCTTGGGGGAACAAGCCTTTTTGGGGGGAAGGGTAATATCCTTGGAACCCTCTGGGGAACCATGGTGATCGTCCTTATCCGGAATGCCATGGTGCTTTTTGGGGTCAGCGTGTACTACCACCAGGTCGTGAAGGGTCTTGTGATTCTTGCGGCTGTGCTCATCGATATTCTCCGTTCAGGGGTTTTGAAAAAGCGGTAAGGAGGTGTCAAAAAGGATGGCTCAGGTTTTTGCGCTCATCGTTGGGAATCGTGGGTTCTTCCCTGACTCACTGGCGGCGGCAGGACGGGAACGAATGCTCCGGGTGCTTGAAGAAGAGGGGTTTGAGGTTGTCTGTCCCTCTCCAGAGGACACGAA
>APCU01000106.1 GCA_000347575.1 Candidatus Caldatribacterium saccharofermentans OP9-77CS
ACCGGGACACTGGGCTCCCTCTGTAGGGAGGCTCCACCCCGCATCCCCCTTCCGAGTGAGCAGGTCGTCCCGGGAAAGCCAACCCACAGCACGCAGAAGCGTCACCGCAATGCACGTTCCACCCTCAACCGGCCGTACCTCGTACTCTCGAAGCCCCTGGTTGAAAACGGCGAACACACAACCGTCGTCTTCAAGGAACACAAAGTCGTTTTGCGGGTATGTTCTTCCGTCGTTCTCCCTCCGGAGAAGGGCAAAGTGAGCATCGGCGAAATGATGTTGGGGCCTCAGAGGCGCAAAAAACACCATGCGTAATCGATGATCCTGAGCCGTATTCTCTACTTCGACATCAAACTCGACCCTCCGCGATCCTTGAACGAGACGAACATCCAGCGTCACAGGAAGGGTTACTCTCTCCTCACTCCGACTTTTCCTATCAGGAGTCAGAGAACGGGGAATGCTCATGTGGTATTGCAAGCGGACGCTCTGAACGTAACGGTCGTTCCTCTTCCAGGATATCTCAAGAGGACAATCGTCACTTCGGAGAATGAGGTCGTGGGCGCACGGAGAATAATCGTACTCGTCACCAGCGTCGGCTCCGTCTTCGAACACAGGACCAAGGGTGAATCGCTTTTGTGTCTCCTTCTCCAGAAGATCAATGCTTCCTGAAGGCGTAATCTGAAGCCGATAAAACTCGTTCTCGAGGAAGAAACGGTCCTCCTGATGGAACAAAACCCCTTTACGTCCCGATTCTCGAGGGACAATTCGAAAGGCCCTCCAGCCCAAAGGAGGAAGGTCGTGGACCCAGAACCCTATCACGTAACGCTGAGCCCGGAAAATCTCGGGAAGGGTATCCGGCGGGGTTTCGAGAAGCGTCGTCCAGGAGCTTTCGAGAATCTCCGGAACGATAACCTCTTCTTTACTCTGAAGCTCCAGGGATGGAAAACATTCCTCTTCCTGGAATTCGTAAGAGCGGATTTTGCTGATTTCAAAATCCACCTCGCGAATTTTTCTCTTTCGAAGGTACACCGTCCCCTCAAGGTACGTACTCACGGGATAAGGGTAGGGGTTAAAAACAAGGACTACCTCGTGTTCCCCGCTACAGAACTTCTCAATATTTTTCCTTGCCTCCTCGACGAGTTTCCAGGCTACGGTTTCAATCCGCCGATACCGCTGCATCATCTCCTCGTGCACGGCGTCGATGCTACAGCCACATATCGAATCATGGGGAGAGTTCTCAAGAAGCAGTTTCCAGAGGTATGCGAGGAAGGTTTTCGGGTATGGGACACCCCAGAGAACGAGGGCGGCGTACAGGGGTTCCAACCAGCGTTCGAGAAAATACGAACAGAAAGTATGCCGTATTTTGAGGTATACCCTTGTGGACAGTGTCCCTCCAAGCAAATACGTCATATCATCGGCTCGCCACTCCCCCTCGTACGTGGACAAGTCCTTCGCCTCTTCCGCGATTTTCCGGAAAAAGTACGGGAGATTCGAGTGCAACACCTCGTGCTCAGGAAGTGCCTGGCGAAGGAGGGCGAGTTTTCGTCCAAGGTCCTCATCAGGCTCTACATGGTCGCTGCCGTTCATCAAAAGGAGGTGCTCAGTGGTCGCAAAAGGTGAGAGCTTTTCGATAAGCCCGCGTATCCTGCGCACAAGGCTCTCTTCGTCTTGAGGAAGGCGGGCAGCAATACCATACCCAAAGGGCATGTACACGGTCAAAACTGTTGAACCATCCGGAGCCTTCCAGAGAAACTCACTCTTTGTGACCTCCCGTGGGACTCCTCGCCAGAAAATGGCATACGGGATACCGCTTTTTCGTAAAATCTGAGGCATTTGGGCAATGTGACCAAAAGCATCAGGGAGATACCCAACGCCATGCTTTCCACCAAATGCCTGCATGAGGCGATGCCCGAAAAGAAGGTTCCGGATGTGGGTTTCACCGCTGACGAGGAATTCGTCGGTCAACACATACCAAGGACCGATGAAAATCCTCCCGTCCTCGATAAGCCTCCGGAGCCTTTCCTCGTGATGGGACTGAATTTCCAGATAGTCCTCAAGAACAATCGTTTGCCCGTCCAGGAGGAAATACCGATAAGTCGGGTCCTTTTCAAGAATTGTAAGAAGTCGGTCAATTAACCTCACCAGGCGAAATCGAAAGGCATCAAAGGTTTCATACCATTCCCGATCCCAGTGAGTGTGGCTTACAAAATGGAGATACATACCTCAGGCCCTCCTCATAGCTCATCGCCTTCCCAGTTCTTCGCAAATCGCAAAGTAATAGAAAATGTTCTCGGGAGGAATTGTGTGCGTCAGGTGGTTTGAAACGCAGTAGAAGTACCCAGGGCATTCTTTCCCAAAGCGGGTACAACGTTCGACCTCCCTGGCAATGTCTTCCCTTGTCCCGGCCTCGAGAATCCTCCCGTCGATGTTGCCAAACATAACCTTGGTTTGACCGTACTTTTTGCTCAAACCTTCAAGGTCCGTATAGCTTTCGGCAAAAAACCCGTCAGCACCACAGCTTAAAACATCGTCAATAACCTCATCGATTTTCCCATCAGAGATGAAAATCACCTTCTTCCCCTTTTGCTTCAGGGGTTCCCAGATCATTTCGTAGTAGGGATACAGGTATTGTCTGTACCATTTTGGGTTAAAAATCGGCCCGCGAGAGGTGCAGAGGTCATCGTGACTTGTAAAAACTTCGATGTCGGTGAGAGCAAAGGCAGAGGTGACTTTTAAAGAGATTTCTGCAAACCCCTTCCAGATGCGCTGGAATTCGTCGGGATAAAGATACGCAAGTTCCGCAAAATGTTCCCAACCAAAAAGCATCAACGGCCACATCAGAAGGGTACGGTAATAGTGACCCGGAACGAGCGCCCGCTCTCCGACAAGGTCCTGCAGGTTATGGAAGTCCTCGTTCAGCTTCCTGGCCATTTCCTCAAGGGGGAGATGGAGGAACCGCTGGAGGGGATCGATATCCTCGGAGATTTCTTCAGATGGCTGCTCAAGAAACGTACTGACCGGGTCAAAACGTAAAACCTCCTCGATAGAAGGGAACCTCGACCCATGATCCCATTCCCAGGTTGTTCCACTGCCCCAGCGACTCACAACCTTTCCCCGAACGTTGACCACCGTCCCGTCCTCAAGGGTCTGAAAACGGGGTGGCGCATCCGTGCGGGGTGGAATCTCCACGTCGATGGCCAAAAGTTCCAGGGTCCTAAGACGAGCCTTCTGAGGATGGATTTCGGGATCTATCCCCGTTAACCGACGCTCAAATTCAGGATTGGCCAGAAATTCCCAGTGGGGAATACGATCTGTTGGTTCAAGAAAGAAGGCCGCCCGGGCTCTCGCTCTACTCCCCATGACTATCACCCCAGGATGCGAAAACAGCGTATATTTCTTCGAGTTCCTCAGGACGCCAGCACATATCGTGTCCCAGAAGTGAGTTCGTGGTATCCACGAGAATGTACAGAAAAGGGGTACGTTGCCCGACCTTCTTGAGGTGGAAGAGGTATTCGGTGACGGTGGAGAAACGAATCTCCTTGTTGAGCCCAAGATGGGGAGAAAGCACGACTTTCCCTCCAAGCTTGGCCACAACGTCCTCGAAAGGCGTTTCGGTTGCCCCAAAGTTCACGCCCTTCAGTCCCCGTACCTCACAAAGAACATCGAGGTTCTGCGTGAAGTTCCCGCAGGAGTGAATAAAAATTCCCCCAAACTCGTCAGATAGAGCGTTCAGGTATGGCAGAGCGAATTCTCTATAGAGATCCGGAGAAAGAAGCGCCAGGAGATCCTCACTCACACAGATACCTTCTCCCCAGGGAATGTAGTGAGGGAGATGGCAGGGGATGAATTCTACCTCTGAAGCGTGGGCTTTTTGGGCCTTAACGAATTCTATAAGAAGCTCGGTGACGATGTTCAAGAGATGGTGCACAGCCTGAGGAGCGTCAAAGAGTGCGAGGAAAAAATTGTTACTCTCCCAGAGAAGATACACGATATCCAGCGGCCCCTGAAGGTCAGTCATCTTGACCGGAAATTTCCCTTCTGTGCTCTGGACAGCAAAGCGGGTAAACTCCAGAACCTTCCCGAGCAGGCCATCCGTCACCGAAGGCTTTCGCAAACGGTAAACGGCACTGGGGTCGTCAAAGATGATTGGCTCACTCCACGGATACCGACCCTCCTCATACCGCAGGGGACAACCAAAGGCCGAGGGGAAAATCCCGGTACCGAAATCTGTTCGGAGCGCAGGAATGTCGAAATCGAGAATGTGTCGACGAGCCATAAGGCGGGAAAGCTCGAGGTTTAGCAATTCTTCAAAGGACGGCAGGGTACTTCCCTGAAAGGCGTTTCTTGCCGGAGAACCGATGTAAAACACCGGTCCCCTTTCTTCCCTCCTCCAAAACCGTTGCAGAAACCTTTTTTTCTCGTCCAGGGAAAGGTTGGGCACAATCATGGTGTCCTCCTACTTGATAGCTCCTCGAGTCAAACCTTCGACGATGGTCCTCTGGAAGATGATAACGAGAACCACCACGGGGATAATCATCACCACGCTGAGTGCGCTCATGAGGTCCCAGGGTTTCCCATATGCTGTAGATTCCAGAGCGACTTCGGTTAAACCCACGGTCAGGGTCTTACTCTTTGCGTCAACTCCAAACACCAGAGGATACAGGAGTTCGTTCCAGCTCGTGATGAAATTGATGACGAACATGGTCCCAACAGCAGGGAGAATAAGGGGGAGGGAAATACGAAAGAGGATGCGAAAGAAGCCTGCGCCATCGATAGCAGCTGCTTCCTCAATCTCAACCGGTACCTGTTTGATGAAAGCAATAAGGACCCATATGGTGAAGGGAGTAATGAGGCTTGACATGGCCACAACCATGCCCTCAATTTTATTCAGAAGATTGACCCGGCCATAGAGCTCGTAAAGAGGAATCACCGTTGTGATAGGCGGAAGAGCAATGCTCATGAGGAAGAGCAACAACAAAACATTGCTTCCCCGAAAACGAATGCGAGCAAAAGCGTATGCAGCAAAAAAACTCAAAAGCACCGAAATAGCGCTTGAAGAAAGCGAGAACCAGAGGGAGTTACGCAAATACGCGTAGAAGGGGATATTGTTGATCATGCGTGAGAAATTCTCCATGGTGAAGTACCGGGGGAAATACAGTGGGGGAATGGAAAAAAGCTTGTGCTTCGGGGTCACCGAAGAAATGAAAATCCAGTAAAAAGGGAAAAGGGTAACAAAAACGTAGAGCACAAGCAGAGCATAGGTGACCAGAAGGTTTGTTCGCCTGTCTTCAAAATCCATGGCGATCGACTCCTCTCCATCACAAAAGAATCTCAACCCGCCTCGAAAGCAGGAGAAAAACAATCCCCAGGATACCTACGAGGAAAAAGAGCAGAATACTCAACGCCGAAGCGTACCCAAAGTTCATGTGAGAAAAGGTCTCCTGGTAAATCTTGTACGACATGATGGCCGTGGAAAAACCAGGACCGCCCCCTGTCATACCATACACGATGTCGAACGTCGCCAGGTACCATACGGTGAAGAAAAGCACCGTAGTCATGACAACAGGAGCAAGAAAGGGGATGGTAATATACCGGAAACAGTGCCAGGAGGAAGCGCCATCAACTCGTGCCGCCTCATAGAGTTCCAGAGGAATGCTCTGGAGGCCGGCAAGGAAAAGAATAGCCACAAAGGGAGTGTTCTTCCAGACATTGGCAAGAACAATGGCCCATCGAGCTCCCCAGGGATGGATGAGCCAGGCAAAACGAAAACCGGTGATACGGGCGATCACATCGGTGATAATGCCGTATTCGCTGTCGAACATCCACCGGAAACCCAAAGCCACGACAATCATCGGAATTGCCCAGGGGATAAGGTTAATGGTCCGCGCAAAATACCTCAGGATGAAACGCTTGTTAAGTAGCAACGCTACGAGAAGGCCGAGCGAGGTCTGGAAAGCGATGGAAAGAAACGTGAAAAAGACGGTAAAAAACACGCTTTCCCGAACAACGAGATCCGAAGCCATCTTTTGAAAATTCGCTAACCCGGCATACGTGTGAACACCAATAATAGGGTTCACTTTAAAGAAAGCCAGGTAAACTGTGTACACCACAGGATACAAAGAGGTGAACAAACGGAGAACCAGTGCCGGGAGGATAAGGGCCAGAGCGTAGTACAGCCTTTTTCGGGAAATTCCA
>APCU01000107.1 GCA_000347575.1 Candidatus Caldatribacterium saccharofermentans OP9-77CS
GGGAAGGATTCGCACCAGTGCCCCCCGGATTTTCGCCGCGTCGACCATAAAGTAGTACAGGGCAAAGGGAGTGACGACGAAACCCAGAAAGAGCACGCTCATGAAGAGCGAAACGAGGTTCAGAATGTTCTTCGTGATGGTCTGGAGGTAGTTTTCGAAGTTTCCCAGAAAGTTCCGTAGGAAATCCTCCACTGCCTCGGCAAGATGAAGCTCTGGGTACCTGGCATCCAGGGCCCTGGCTGCTTCAAGGATTTTCCCAACGAAGTCCTCAATGTACCTGGGGGCAGCAGACGCTAGAGCCTTGAGCTGTGACAGGGCTTCAGGGATGATGAGGAAGAAGAGTAGGGCGAAGAAGAGAAGCAAGGCGAGGAAGACGATGACCACCGAGAGTTTCCAAGAAAGCCCTCTTTTGTTGAGGAATCGCGCGGCGGGGGTGAGCGCGTAGGCCAGAAGTCCCCCAAGGACAAAGGGGACAAGAACATCCCGCAGAAGGTGCACAAGGTACAGCGCAAGGGCAAGGATGAGAAGGTAATAGAACCTTTTGAGCCACTCAGTGACTTTTTCTTCTCGTGCTTCTGGCAAGTGGCTTTCCCTTTCGTGCGTTTTATGTATAATATTCTAAGGCTTTCACGCCACTTTGCAAGAGTGAGACCAATGCTTGATGGCCAAAGTGTAACTGTTCTTATTCCAGCGTACAACGAGGCTCCGCGGATTGGAAGAGTCCTTGAGGTGGTCTGTGCCGCAGACTTCGTGGACCAGGTGGTGGTCATCGACGATGGTTCACGGGATGACACGGCGTCTGTGGCCTCACGCTTCCCTGTTCTGGTCCTTCGCCATCCCAGGAATTTCGGAAAAGGGAAGGCCCTGGTTTCCGGCATTCGGGAAACGCAAGACAGCGATATCTACCTCTTCATCGATGCGGACCTCCTGTACCTCCAGAAGGAGCATCTTCTGGCTCTGGCTGAGCCCCTCGTCCGGTATCCGTTCCTCGATATGACGATTGGGGTGTTCAAGGGGGGAAGGGGGTCGAGCGACCTTGCCCAGCGCTTCTTCCCCATTCTCAATGGGCAGCGGGCGGTACGGGGGAAATGGGTACGGAATCTCCCCGATTTCTCCTGGACTCGCTTTGGGGTTGAAGTCTTTCTGACAAAGTTTGCCCATGATACCGCGGCGAATATCGAGATGGTCCCACTTTGGGGTCTTGCACACTACCACAAGGAGGAAAAGTACGGCCCGTTCCTTGGGGTGTACCATAGATTGAAGATGTACCTGGAGATTTTTCGAACCTACCTCCTCTATGAAGGACACATCCGGAGGGATCCCAAAGTCGTTGAGGAAAAGGAGGAGCGCGTATGCCCGAGTGTCACCTGAAAGAAAACCTTGCTCAGTGCACCTGTACGTATCTTTCCTGTGCAAAGCGTGGGAAATGCTGCGAGTGTGTGGCGTACCACCGCGCCCATGGGGAAATTCCGGGGTGCTTCTTTCCACCTGACGTTGAGCGAACCTATGACCGCTCCATTCGGAGATTCATTGCGGCGTATCAGAAAGCCTGAAAACCTGATTGTCGACCTCTCCCGGACCCTTGTTCCGGGGGAGTCCTCTTTCTCCGGGGACCCACCCTTCCTCGTTCTCCCCTGGCATCGGCACGATGTCCACGGGTTCGCCACCCGGGCGCTTTTCCTTCCAGAGCATGCGGCAACCCACGTGGATGTTCCCCAGCACTTCTTTGAAAATGCCCCGGGAGTGGAGGCTATCGCTCTTGAACGGTTCTTTGGGCGGGCTCGAGCCCTTGATCTCGGGGGACTTCCCCGTCCTCTTGAGGAGACGCTACTTCGGAAACTCAACGTGGCGGAGGGGGACGTCGTCCTCTTTGTGGGGAACCCAAAGCTCACCGAGGAGGACGCACAGGCACTCCTTGCCTGCGGCGTGAAAGGAGTGGGGGTTGAAGCAGAGAGCATTGACGAACCGCCCTTCCCCTTGCACCGCCTGTTCCTTGGGTCAGGAGTGCTGATTTACGAAAACCTTACCAACGTCGCCTGCCTCGTGGGGAAAGAAGCCCTCTTTTTCGGCTTTCCCCTGAAGGTTTCCTCTGCAACTGCTTCTCCAGTGCGGGCAGTAGCGATTATTTTGTCTTCGGAAGGCGCGAACGAGCTTCCCTGAGCCAGTACTGTCCGGCAGCATCATCCGGTCGAAGCGCCACGTATTTTTCCAGGGCCCAGACGGCGTTATGGTAGTCGCCGGTGCGGAGGTTTGCAATCCCAAGCCAGTAGTAGGCTTTGTCGAATGTTGTGTTAGCCTTGATGGCCTTTTTGAAATACTCGATGGCGTCGTAGGGTTCGCCCCGCTCCAGAGCTACAATACCCTGCTCGTAGTTCTCCCAGGCCTCTTTCCCGTACTGTTTCCAGTTACGAACCTTCCGCAGGAAATACCGGGCTTGCTGGTTCTCTGGGTCAAGCTGCACCACCTTTTCCCAGGCCCAGATGGCCTCATCGTACATGTCCTCTTCCTGATAAGTTCGGGCAAGCCAGATCCAGGCTTTCACAAAGTCGGGTTTCGTGGTGACGGCCTCGATGAAGAACTGAATGGCTTCTTCTTTCCTCCCTACCTGGTAGAGGTTATACCCCTGGTCGAACATCACCTGGGCGTAGCCTTCTTCGGGAACGTCAATGCTATACGGGGCAAAAGAAGGGACTTCCCCATCGGCCCAGGCGAGGGAAACCCAGAGGAACACAAAAGACAGTGCCAGGAATGCGTATCGCATAGGCTCTCCTCCTTTTCCTTATTGTACCACAGGGATCTCAAGCTCCGGGGCATCGTTCTTCAGGACACCCGTTATGACGTGACAGCCGCAGTACCGGGCAAAAAGGGACGAGGCTTCAGCGAGAATCTCCTCGAGGTTCTCAAGCGTGAAGGGAGGAAGGCAATCGATGTTGATGACCGCGGATACGGTGCTTTCCGTGATTTTCGTCGCGTCCCCCTGTCGCCAGGTCCACTTCCGGCAGAGGACCTTACGGCTATCCCGAAGGATGATTTCGCCTTTTTGCGGAGGTTCGGGCTCGGTACCGTTGAGGGGGATGTACCATTCGTCCCCCTGTGCATAGGTGAGCACGAGGTCTCCCTCAATTTTCCCCAGGTCATCGCCTCCGCAGGGAAGACCATAACGGAGGGACACTGTGTTCATGAGGGCCACAGGGGTATTGATATAGGGGAGAGTACCTCCTTTGAGGACCCTCCGGAGGAGGCTCTCGATGGAGGGAGGATACCGGTTGGGGTTCGTCCCGAACTTCATAAAGGCTTCGCGCCAGCTTGCGATTTTCGGATCGTTCCGGAGGGTTTCAAGGGTGTAGCGTTCCCGGGCAGTGTGTTCTGCTTCCCGGAGAAGACAGACCACGTCTTCTTGCTCGCCGTGGTTCGCCATCCCCGAGAGGACGAGAACACCCCGGAGGTACTCGGGGTACGAGGCGAAAATCGCCGGGTCAATGCGGTACTTCACCGGTGTTCCTCCTTCTCGGTGGTCGGCTCAATGTGCACCGTCACGTCGGTCACACCGTGAAACTTCTGCTTGATGACCTGTTCCACCTCTTCCGATATCCGGTGGGCTTCCTCAACGGACATTTTCTCGTCCACAAGAACGTGGAGGTCGAGGTGGATGTCATCGGCCCGTCCACGGGTTCGAATTTTGTGGCATCCCTGGACTTCGGGAATCTCCCGCACGACGTGGGCAATGGCCTCCGGATGGAGCACGTTCGCGTCACAGAGGATGCGGGAACTCTCCCGGATGATGGCAATTCCTGCCCTGACGATAAGGCCGACAATGACGAGTGCTGTGAGGGTGTCCATCCAGGGAAGGCCAAGCCTCACTGCTACGAGCGTTCCAAAGACTCCCAGAGAAACGAAAATGTCACTCTGAGTGTGCAGGGCATCCGCAAGGAGGAAGTCACTCCGCCATTTTCGACCTACCGATTTTTCCCAGAAAACCACAAAGGTATTCACGAGGATAGTGACCGCAACGATGGCAAAGCTTTCAGTTCGGATTTCGGGGATATGGGATGTGCTCAGGCGGGTCCATACCTCACGGATGATTTCTGAAGCTGCACCAAAAAGGAGCATGGCAATGCCCAGGGAAGCAAAAGTTTCGAACTTCTTGTGTCCATAGGGGTGACTGGCGTCTGCTGGACGGAAAGCAAAGGCAAGCCCGAAAAGCCCGATGATGTTTGAGGCCCCATCAGAGAGAGAGTGGAACCCATCGGCGGTGACGCTCGCAACCCCCGCCATTTTCCCGTAGAGGACCTTGGCAAGGGCAACACCGAGGTTGCAGAAAAGGACGTAAAGGAGTGTTCGGCGAAGCGCGACGTATCGTATTCTTTCATCCATGGGAACTCACGCAGGTCACATGGCAGCTTTTGATACCCCTGAGGTTTTTGAGTTTCCGCACAAGGGCAGCGACAGACGCTGCGTCCCCCCGCACAAGCATCACCTCAAGGCAGGTCTTTGTATTGCAGTGCACATGGGTAGTGGAAGCAATGGTATCCCGAAAGGTGTGTTCAAGCTCAAGGAGTCGCTTTGTGCAGTTCCGGACCGTATGGTCGTACACAATGGTGACCGCTCCGAAGACCTCCCCCTCAAGATGCTCAAGGCGCTGCTCGCTCACGAAGCGACGTACAAGGTGCCTCAGGGCTTCGGAACGGTTGGCGAAGCCTTCCCGAGCCAGGGTTTTGTCGAATGCCTCAAGGAGTTGCGCTTCCATGGAAACCCCAAAACGCACAAGATGCATCGCCATACGTTCCCTATTATACCAGGGAACATCTTTCCAGGCAGCAAACATTCGTGCTACAATCTTCCATAATCGTGTCACAAAGGGGGTGGTGCTCTTGCAAGTCCGCAACCTCACCAGGGCTTCGGTGCTCCTTGCCCTTGGCATTGTCCTTCCGTCGTTGTTCCATCTTTCAGGCATCCCCGGGCAGGTATTCCTCCCCATGCATATCCCGGCGCTCCTTGGAGGGTTCCTCCTCGGGAGTGGGGAGAGTTTCCTCCTCGGTGTGGTTCTCCCTCCGGTGAATTTCCTGGTGAGCGGCATGCCGCCCTTCCCCAATTTCCTCGTCATGATGGGGGAACTCGGGATGTACGGGCTTGCGAGTTCCCTCTTTTTCCGCCGCCTCCGGTGGGGCATTGTTCCTTCGCTTTTTGGAGCGATGCTTCTGGGCCGTGTGGTGGCAATCTTTGGGTACTTCGTGCTCTTTGCCATCCTGGGGAGAGGCTTCAATGTGCTGGCGCTTCTCCAGAGTCTCTTTGTGGTCTCCCTGCCGGGAATTGCCATCCAGCTTGTGGCGGTTCCGGGACTTACTACGCTCATTCTGAACCGCGAAGCGGCGAGGAATCTCTGAGGCTGCTTCGAAAGCGAAAAGACAACCCCGCAGTGACACCCTTCCTTTGTCACTGCGAGGAGCGAAGCGACGAAGCAGTCTCGTATTTTTCCATGAGGCGAAGGAAAGGAGAGACTGCTTCGCTGGGCGAAAAAGCGAAGCTCGCAGTGACAAGGGAAAAAGGACGAAACTACGACCTCGCAGTGACAAATAAAAGGTCACTGCGAGCGAAGCGAAGCAGTCTCACGAGGTTGCTTCGCAGACGGAAAGACGAGCTCGCAACGACCGCCCAAGGGGCGAAAGGCGAGACCGCTTCGGAAACGAAAATATGACCTCGCGGTGACAGGTTGGAGTGGTTCCTGCGAGGGGGTAAAGCCCCCGAAGCAATCCGACTTCGAGANTGCTTCGCCAGACGAAAAAACGAGGCTCGCCATGACCATACAAGAGACGAGACTGCTTCGCAGACGAAACGACGACCTTGCAATGACCGCCCAAGAGATGAGACTGCTTCGGAGGCAAAACAGCGACCTCGCAGTGACTTCTCCCCAGTCATCGTATATTAAATTCCTGGGAAACCATTTATTCGATGTATTATGAAGAAGGAAGAAGAGAAGGTGGGANAAGGACGCCNAACTGTCATGGTCGGTGAAGACCGCTCGGAATGCTGTCCCCCACCTTCCCCTCTCCCAAGGCTTGACAGAAATGAGGCGGAAGAGCCTGCATGGTGCACGATGAGAGCCTGAGAGAGGGAGGATACAGGAAGACGAAGAGAAAGGAGGAGAGTACTGGTG
>APCU01000108.1 GCA_000347575.1 Candidatus Caldatribacterium saccharofermentans OP9-77CS
GGGCCATTCGAGCTCTGGATGTTCTGGAATAATCCTCCACAGGAGGCTGGTCTACTTGGCTTTGGTGATAGCGGTGTGCAGGAAAACCATACCTACACCTATTACATCACTGCTTCAGTGGGAAACGCTGAAACTCCTCCATCGGAAAGCGTCAGTCTCAGGCCTGTCTTCCTTCCCCCAATCTACCTCGTGAATCCTCCCGATGGAGCAACAATCTCCAGTCCACCCACTTTTTCATGGAATATAGCAGGGAACGTAAATACGCCCCTGGTATACACGTATTTAGATGTGTACGATGTAACGAGTAATAGCTACAGCTGGTGGTATGGAGCCGAAGGCGTGATTACCCAAGTACCTTACAATTATGACGGCAAAGCTTCTCCTCTTAAGAAAAACCACGAGTATGCCTGGTGGGTTACGCTCTTTGGATATGACTCTTCCGGCAAACTCGTCTCTATTTCCTGGAGCGATGAATGGCACTTTTCCTACCAGTAGTTCCTCTACCCCGGGTTCATGCACCGGTGCATGAACCCGGGGTAAACCAAAGGCAGATGCAAAAATCCGACTGTTGTGATTCGGGCGCCGGGTATCCCCCTTGAGAGACATCGGTTTGGAGAGTATCCTCCCTCAACAGAGTTATTCCCCGGTATGCAGGATGCACCTTCGCGCGCTGATTTCCTGAAGAGGAACGCTCAAGCAGAGCTTTAATAGACGGTCCTAACCGCGGTTTTCCACCAAAATACCCTGCCGATCCAGCAGGCAAGTCACCGACGGCCCTTTGAGGAGTCCAGAAGGGTTTTTCCCGAGAGAGGTCAGAAAATGTGAAAAGGATGCTGAAACACAGAAAAAAACCAGTCCATGACGCCAGAAGTCGAGATTTAAACCGAAAAATGTAGTATAATTTACAAAAAACAAGATCCGCAGCCTTACCGCATCAAGCCTCAAAGTCCACCAGAAATACCCAGGGAGGGGTATGGATGCAACGTAAANTGCTGCCTTTCGGTCTGTTTGTGCTTGCTCTTCTTGTGTTTCCTCCTCTTCTGTCAGGGAAAGAACCCCCTGTCATCGCCGTCGTGTCCTTTGAGAACCACACCAGAGTCTATATCCCCGATGTGGAGAACATGGGGCTCCAGTACTTAGAGAGCGCCCTGCTCTCCACGGGGCAGTTCACCCTGGCAGATCGGCTCACGGTGGACCGTTCTCTTACGGAAATCGGCTTCAGCAGCGCTTCAGGACTCGTGGACCCTGCCTATAGTATACAGCTTGGAAAGATGCTCGGGGCAAAGTACCTCGTTGCGGGTAACGTCATCGACATCAACTGTAAAACCACCGAGTTCCGGGGGTACGGTGTCACCACTCACCGCTCGTTTGTCTCTGTCACGCTGGGGCTCCGGGTGGTTGATGCTGAGCGGGGAACGGTGTTCTTCATCGACCAGGTGACGCTCTCCCGGGAGAATTTGCCCTTTGAGTTCACGAGTGTGCGAATCAGCGGGGAATCCCGGACCACTCTCCAGAACCTCATGCAGGAGGGAGTCCGTCGCCTCGTGGGGCGTTTCTCCCAGAAGATGACCCAGCTCGTCTCACAGGCCACTCCATCGGCAAGGACGGTACGGGTCTTTATCGATTCCATCCCTCCGGGAGCGGACGTGGAAATCGGGGGGATCTTCTTCGGCAACACCCCCTGCGAGCTCTTCCTCGAAGAAGGGAAAGTGCTGGAAATCACCGTGAGCTTAGCCGGGTATGATTCCTGGACAAAGAAGGTCCTCATCCGTCCAGACCTCAAAATCACCGCTACCCTGCGGGAAACCCCAAGAACTGCTCCAGGGCAGACTCAGGTCCAGGTCCAGGTGGGCATCGACTCTCAGTGAGGTGGGATTCATGAGACCGCGCCTTTCCGGAACCCTTACGGCTTTCCTGAGCACATTTCTGGTGCTCTTCTGTGTCTCTCCCGTCTTTCCGGTTGTGAAGCCTACTGTGGTCGTGGTGGGCTTTGATATCACTGTCCCCGGTCTCCAGTACGAGGAGACCCTGCCCGCAGCACTCACCGATCTCATGATTAATGCCCTCATCAACAGCAACCGTTTCCGGGTCTTCGAGCGGAGGAAACTCGAGGCCCTTCTCACCGAACAGGGCTTTCAGCACTACTCCGGACTCGTGGACCCCTCAACAGCGGTGCAGCTTGGCCGAATGCTCGGAGCCCACTACGTGATGACAGGAAGCATCACCGGCATCTCGCACCGCGGGGGCGGAGGAGTGCGCATGGGACCGGTGGCCTTTGGGGAATCGGCAACCCTTGTGACCCTTACAGTGCGCATCGTGGATGTGGCTACCGGAGAGATTCTCTACTCGGAGGTCAAGCAGAAAAAGGCCAAGGGCTCCACGGTGGGCCTGGCCATCGGTCCTGTGGACTTCTATTCCCGCACAAGCCAGGACATCATCACCGCAGTGAATGCCGCCTGTGAGGAGATTGTAGCCACCTTCATCGAGCGTATGGACCAGGGCGTGGGGGAACTCGCCCAGCTTCCTCTCCAGGGATATGTGGTTCAGACCAGGGGGAATACCGTGTACCTGAACCTTGGGAAGGACTCGGGAATTGTGGTTGGAGATGTGGTACGGATTTACCGCCCGGGAGAGGCCATTGTGGACCCTAAAACCGGAGAGGTTCTCGACCAGGAACTCATCTTTGTGGCCGAGGCCCGGGTGAGCCGAGTGAAAGACCGGGTTTCAGAAGCCCTTGTCCTTCGCAAAACCGGTACCGTTTCTCCCGAAGACGTGGTGGAAGTTGTGGGAAGGGAAAAGGGTGAGCCCGTTCCCCAAAAGGAGGAATCTGCCGTTTCGATTTCCATTGAGACTGAGGCTCCTCCCGATACCCGGGAAGAACCCTCATCTTTTCCGGAAGAAACCGCTCCTCCAAAGACCCAGGAAGCGGAGTCTCCTGAAGAGCCTCTTCCCGAAGAAACCACCTTTGAGGGGAAAACCGTTCAGTACTACCGGGAGTTCTACCCGAAAGGAGGAGGACTCAAAGTCGAGTACACCTACTACCTTGCGAACGGCAAGATGGTGGAGCATGGAGTTTTCACCAAGTACTACGACAACGGCCAGATTATGATTCAGGGAACTTACCTCGATGGGAAAAAGGAAGGAGTCTGGAAGGAGTACCTCCGGAACGGCATCCCCAAGACAGAGGGAACTTACAAAAACGGGGTGAAGGAGGGGCTCTGGGTTATTTACTATCCCGGTGGGAAGAAACACTTCGAGGGGATGTACCGCAACGGTGAAAAGGATGGGGAGTGGATTGAGTACGCTGGAGATGGGAGCATCTTCGCCCGGATTGTTTATAAAAACGGCAAGGTGGTGAGTAAAAAGATGGAGGAGTAAGCGTGGCACATCTTTTCCCGCTCATTATGATGCTTTTTGTTGCTGGTTGTTCTGTGGCGCCGACTCCCTCTGAACCCATTCAGGGGGTTCTGGGCGGTCTGCACTATGTATGGTGGCACTTTTACGCCGGTAGTTTCCGGGAGGTCACCGTATCCTTCACCATCCACGAGGACTTTCCCACCCGGGATGGCATGTACCTCCAGATGTACCAGAGTGAGATTAACGGTATCCCCTTTTATTTCGGGATTCAAACCCGGGTCGGCAAACCCGGCTTCGGTCTCACCGGAAAGGGGGTGATTTTCTCCCGGTGGGGTACCCGGGACCTCACCAATGCCGAGGTAGCTCCCGGAGGCTGGACCGAGAGCGCAGGATACGAGGGAGACTTCATCAGCGTCCGCAAAGGCTATGACTGGAAGGCTGGAAAATACACGATGAGGATTGCCTACGTCCGCTCCGACACCCTGGGAGACTGGTACGGGGTGTGGATTGGGGACGAAAACGCAGTCGAAGAGTATGCAGGGTCTTTGAGGTTTCCCCAAGCTCTGGGAGGAAACCCTGGCATTGCCGACGGCGGAGGAACGTGGACCGAAATCTACTACCGCGAAACCACTCCAGGCAGCACCCTGCCGAGATGGTGGGTTTCGGTGGAGGCAATATCAGGAGTTGATTTCCGCGGTGTACACCACAGACCCCGGGTGGCAATCCTCGAATGTTCCGAGCGCTTCCAGAACGTCAACATCGTCTACGATGCGAGCGGAAGGATGTTCCATTTCCTGATGGGAGAGGGTGTAGAAAGGGAGTTTGATAGAAGAGAGGTGATGCTCTGGTGAGAAATGCAAGGCTCGGGTTCCTGTAAGGTTAACTTTACCTGCATGGCAAATCCATGGGAAGAAATTCTTACGATAGGAGGGACAGGTATGAAAAGAGAGTTTTTCGGTGTGGTGATCGTGGCTCTCTGCCTTGCCGTTTTCGTCAGTGGGTGCACAACTGCGACGATTTCGAAAAAACCATCGGTAGAAATCCTTTTCCACCAGAACCCTGCTATCAGCGGGGTGGAGTACCAGGACTGTTTGAGAATCCGCATTACGAATCCCCCGCAAGGAGAATACCTCACGGTCTATGTAAAATTCATCCTAATGGATTCCGAGGGAAGAATTATATACGAAACAACGATAACGGAGGTTCCTATCGTTCTTTCCCCGGGAGACGTGAAGGAACGCTCGTATACCTGCCGCTTTGGAGGAGTAGGCCAGCGTACCCTTATCGTCCAGCTTGTCACTTCTGGACCTGATGGGGTTCCGGGAAATCCCGATGACGTGGTCCTTGCCGAGGAAAGGGTAGATTTTGAGGTACGGTGAACTTTCCCTCAGGAGGTGACAAGGGATGAGAACAGGAAAGGTGGTTCTCTTAATGCTTTTTGGATTACTCCTGGTGTTTTCAGGGTGCCAGACTGCAAAGCTTTTACCGGAAATCACCATAGTCTCCATCAAAACGCCCATCGAACGAAGCGACCAGAGCATCCTTGAATTCGTTACGGTCCGAATCGTGAACCCGAGCAACGAATCCTACCGGGCTTACCTGAAATGGACAGAGCTTGATACCCAAGGGAACACGGTATGGGATGGGTTCGCCGAACGGGAGTTCTACCTGTATCCCGGATATGATCGGGAATTTTCCCTCAACGGAGTCTTTCCTCCGGAAGAATACCGGCCCGGGATGTACACTCTGGTGCTGCGCCTTGTCTCTGCCGGTTCTGATGGAACCATCGGAACCCCTGATGATGTAACCCTTTCCGAAGACCGGGCAGATTTTGAACTGAGGTGAAAAGTATGGTGACACAGAGAAACCCGGGAACAGCACGAATCTTGCTCCAGATCCTCATCGCGGTCTGGATCTGTGTGGCTTTCCTTCTCAGCGGCTGTGGAGGGAACCTGCCGATATCCGCACCGCACCTGACTGCGGAAGAAAAAGCGCTACTCAGAAGATACGGGCGTTCGGAAGAACGGGTGGTGAGATGGCCCGACGGGAACATCGGTGTTTACGATACCACAGGACAGAGGGAGCTGGTCCAGGCAGCACTTGACTACTGGAACGCAGTTATCGGTGGCCCGGTAATGTTCCGCCTGAGCGACAACCCGGAAGCCCCGGTAAAGATTAATCTGATCGACTCGCCGTACGCCGCCCGTACGCAACTCTACACGGACTCATCATCGCAAATCTACGGAGCAACAGTTGAGATCAGCTTGCGGCATTCCCAGAATCCCGAGATATATGTGATAACCATTGCTNACGTTACAGGTCTCAATACGCTTGCCATTTCCGAGGATTACGGCTACATCGATTTCGAAGAGCCGGCTATNCGCGACTTAGCCCGGAGGGTACTCCGGGCGATGTACCGGGTTCCCCCCGGATATCCTCTCGAGGATTAAGGGGTAAGCATTCGAGGGAGAACCGCGTTGCTTTTTGGCATGCGGTTCTCCCCTAAACCAGGGAGGGAAAATCGTGCGGAGAAATCGAATTCCGATTCTCCTCTTGGTTACGATTCTTCTCG
>APCU01000109.1 GCA_000347575.1 Candidatus Caldatribacterium saccharofermentans OP9-77CS
GGAACGTCTCCTGAAAAAGTGTGGGGAGGCGTGAGACAAAAAGGGGTGGGGTGTCCCCACCCCTTTTGCGTTTTCCGAAGAATCGCTGAATCCCTCCGGTGTCCCGCATGATGTGAACCATACAGGGACTTGACAGAGGATACCGTATATGATACACTGACATCGATGACATCACGGGGTGCGGGATGCCCAATGTCGTCACGAGCAAAGGGAAGAAGAGCTTTCAGGTTTATCCTTCCAGCTTTGCTATGCATGCTTTTTGTCCACGTCATTCCTATTTTCTGGGGTGCCTACATTGCCTTCATCGACCTTGATATCTATACTATTACCCGGTGGATGCAGGCTCCCTTTGTGGGGTTGCGCAATTTCTTCACGGTGTTCTCCCCTGCAACCGACGTGGGTGTCCGGTACCTGCGCTCTATCTGGAATGTCGTGTACTTTGGCCTTGTCACCATCCCCGCAGGGTACTTCATTGGCCTTCTTGTGGCGTTGCTCCTCAATCGGAAATTCTTTGGCCGGACGCTGGTGCGGGGGCTCATTCTTCTGCCGTATATTACCCCGGACTCTGTCGCCTATAATGTCTGGCGGTTCATTTTCCAGGCTCGCATCGGTATTGTCAACAAGTACCTTCTCGCTCTGGGTCTTATCGAAGAGCCGATTATCTGGCTTGTGGGGGACCGGGCCATTTACGCCGTGATGATTGCAAGTGTCTGGAAGGGATGGCCTTTCGCCTGTCTTGTCCTCCTTGCGGGATTGCAGAGCATTCCTCAGGAACTCTACGAGGCAGCGAGAATCGATGGTGCATCGTCTTTTGGGCTTTTCCGTTTTGTGACCTTTCCCATGCTTCGTCCGGTGAGTGCCACACTGCTTCTGCTTTCGGCCATCTGGAACTTCCACGCCTTCAACCAGTTCTACATCCTCCTTGGAGCCGATCCGGGGAAGGCTCATGTACCCTCGACCTTCATCCTCCAGGAAGCCTTCACCAACTTCCATTTTGGTCAGGGTGCGGCGATGTCCGTGTTCCTTACGGTGGTGGTGCTTTTGATGACCGTGGCCATTCTCCAGGTCCGGAAAAGGGGCGAGGAGTGGTGAAACTCACTTTTCGGGTTCTTCTGGGGAGAATCCTCTTTGGCCTGGCGGTTTTCCTCGTACTTGCCGGCGTTCTCATTCCTTACCTCTGGATGGTTTCAGGGTCCTTCAAGACCACCCTCGAGATTCAATCAGCTGATGTTCTGAAACCAGAGCTCTCACCCCGCTGGTTTCCCCGGAAGTTCACCTGGGAGAACTACCTTCGGGTGAACCGGACGGTACGGATGCTTGATTATTTCAGAAACAGCATTATTATCAGCGTGGGAACCATGGTGTTTTCAGTGGGCATCAGCCTCTTTGCCGCCTATGCGCTCTCGCGCTTCACCTTCTCCTGGAAGAGGATGTACACCCTTGCGGTACTCTCCACGCAGATGTTTCCCGGGATATCCTTCCTCATCCCGTATTTCATGATGTTCGTCCTCATCAAGCACTACCTTGGGCTTCCCATGCAGAACACCTATTGGGGGATGATTTTCACCTACACGTCCTTTGCTCTACCCTTCTCCATTCTCATGCTGCGGAACTTCCTGGATTCCATCCCCCGGGAAATTGACGAGCAGGCTCAGATTGATGGATGTACCCCTTCGGGGGCGCTTTTCCGGGTTATCCTGCCCCTTGCAAAACCCGGTATTGCTGCCGTGGGGATTTACTCCTTCATCATGGCCTGGAACGAGGTGCTTTTTGCCACCGTTTTAACCGGCCGAGAGACGAAAACCGTTGCACTGGGGCTTCTTGAGTACATCACGGCGCAGCAGGCCCGCTGGGCGGGTATGATGGCCGCCTGTATTCTCGTTTCCATTCCTGTGCTTGTTCTCTTCAGCCTCATGCAGCGGTACATCATTGAAGGGCTTGTGGCGGGAGCGACCAAAGGATAAAGGGGGTGAGAACGGGGTTGGCTTGAGGAGATGGAAACCTTCGGATGCTCTCCACGACTCGACAAAAACGAAAGGAGGAGGGAGCAATGCGCAAGTCGTGGGTGCTTGTTGTGGTTTTTCTTTGGGTGGTATTGACATCGGTGACAGCACTGGGAAAGGGTACGATCACCTTCTGGCTCATGCCTAATGCTCCAGATGAAACACACATTCCCTGGCTGGAAGAAAAGGCTAAAGAGTTCGAAGCCCAGACCGGGTATAAGGTCAACTTTGAGGTCATCGGCTGGGGAGAGGCGTGGCAGAAGATTTCCGTTGCTCTGGCGTCACAGACCGGACCCGATGTCTTCCAGGTTGGCACTACCTGGAACCCCCAGTTTGCGGCCACCGGAGGGCTTGAGAAACTCGACCTTGCTGAGTTTGGTGGTGCCGATGCCTTCATGAAGGCCAACTATATCTCTACCACCTACAAAGGTGAAAGTTACGGTGTACCCTGGTTTGCCGAAACCCGCTGTCTTTTCTACAACAGGGACATGTTCGCCAAGGCGGGGGTGCAACCTCCAGCGACGTACGACGAGCTTAAGGTGGTGGGGAAGAAGATCGTGGAGACCTTCGGCGAGGGTTCGGCCATTGCCATTGCCGGAACGAACGCTTGGGACCTCCTGCACAACTGGGCCATTGTGCTCTGGGCTTACGGTGGGGATCTCCTTACCCCCGACAACAAACAGGCAGCTTTCAATGGTGAAGCAGGAGTTACGGCCATGAAGTGGTATGCCAGCCTCATCCTCGACGGTCTTGCCGCCAAAGCCTGTGCAGAGTACAACCAGCCCCAGGCCGATGCCGCGTTCATCAACGGCAACGTGGCCATGTGCTTTATGGGTCCCTGGAATATTGCCGGCATCGAGCAGGAGAACCCCGATCTCCCCTATGACGTGGTGGAACCTCCCGCCGGTCCGGTGAAGCGAGCTTCCTTCTCAGGAGGGAGCAACCTCGTCATCCTCAAGGGAAGCCCCAATAAAGACGCGGCCAAGGAATGGATCAAGTTCCTCCTCAGCAAGGAGAACCTTGTGGACTACACCAAGAACCTCTCCCATATGCTCCCGGCAAAGATCGAGGCCTTTGAGGATCCCTACTACGACACTGGTGTGTGGCAGGTTTTCAAAAAGACCCTGGGGTACGCCACGGCCTATCCGCCCCTTGCAGTGTGGGGAGACATTGAGAATGCTGTGGTTCGAGAGTTCCGGAATATCCTCACTGCTGTAGCCAGTGGTCATTACTCCGAGGAGACGGTGAAACTCTACCTCGACAAAGCCGCTGAAAAGGTGAATGAAGCCCTTGCCAGGGAACGGTGATCGGCAGGGTAGGGGAGCGGGTATCCGCTCCCCTCTATCTTGAGAGTTGGGAAAATGGGAAAGTTCGGCATTGCTGTCATCGTGTGCTTTTTCTTCTGTATCTTCGCTGAGGCTTCGGTGGTGGTCACGGCTACAGGGGAGCACCGTTATCCCTGGGCTCCCCTTGATCTGGACGGCGATGGTCAAATTGAATGGATCCTTGAAGGAAACCTCTGGAACGTATACTCTGCTGATGGTCAGGTGACCATGGTCTGGGATGACAAGACGCTTGCTGTGTCGATTCGTCTTGCCGATATCGTTCAGGAACAGCCCTCCGGTTGGGTGAATGGGTATCCGGAAATCTGGTACGGGGCAAAAGTCTGGAACACGCTTGGGCCAGCACTTGATGGTCCTGTACCCCTCCCCCAGAAACTTCGAGATCTCCGTGATATTTCCGTAACGGTGGAGTACGAGGTCCGCAGGCTTGACCCTCATCTCCCGTATAATCTGTGTTTGGAGACCTGGCTCACTCGGGACACGGAGCGGGGTCGGGCGGTACGGAGTGACGAAGTCGAAATCATGATATGGCTTGATTACCAGAATATGCGGGGGGCAGGGACTCTGGTTGGCCAAACGACGGTTGGTGGAAGGGTGTACGATGTGTGGTATGAAGAACGCTGCGGGAACGGGGGCTGGGAATATTTCGCCTTCGTACCCAAAGATCCTGCTCCTTATGGAACAGCCACAATCTGGTGGGGACCATTTATACAGGAGGCTATGAGGTACTCTTGCAGGTCCAGCTGGCCGGACCTGTACTTCACAAGCATTGAGCTTGGCAGTGAATTTGGTGCGCCACATTACCTCAGGCGCAATGACCTTGACTGGGAAGTGCGATCTTTTGTTATTTCCTGCGGCCAGAGAAACATTCTGGGAGTAGAGACACAGTAAGCTTTGGAATCTCTGAAAAAAGAGGGGAGAGGAACATGGCAACGCTATACGACGTGGCGAAACTTGCAGGAGTGTCTCCAAAAACCGTTTCTCGAGTCCTCAACGAGAGCCATCTGGTGGCCGAGGAGACACGGAAACGTGTCTGGGAAGCCATCCGGAAGCTCGATTACCATCCCAACGTCATGGCTTCCTCGTTGAAGAAGAAACGTTCCAATAACATCGGGTTCGTCGTTCCTTACGGGTCCGACTTTGTCTTCCACGACCTCAACATGATGGAACAGCTTCGAGGAGTACACGATGCGGTGACTCAGGAAGGGTACAATCTCCTTGTTTCCGTTCCGCTCAGCAAGAAAGATTCCCATCAGGAAGCCGTGAGACTCCTGAAAAAGCGTAGCGTCGATGGAGTGATTCTCTACCCTTCAGCGGGCATTGACCCCATCATTGCGGAGTTTGACGCCAAGTCCCTGCGCTATGTGACCCTGGGGATGTACTCGGAGCGTCAGGAGACGAACTTTGTGGAGATCAACGTCTTCCCCGGGGCCTATCTTGCCACGCAGTTTCTCCTTGCCCAGGGACATCAGGTGATTGGCCTCATCACAAGGCCCAAGAGCTTTTTCAATTATCCGAAAGAGGACCTCTACGTTCAAGGGTACCGGAAGGCCCTCAAAGAGGCGGGAGTGGAGTTTCGTCCTGAACTTGTGCGGGAGGGGGACTTCACCTTCGAGGGGGGATACAGGGAGTGCCTTCTTTTGAAGCGGACACACCCTGAGATGACCGCACTCATCTGTGCCAGTGACCCGATGACTTACGGAGCTATTCGGGCCCTGGAGTCCCTTGGGCTCCGGGTGGGGAAAGACGTGGAGGTCGTTGCAGGGGATAACCTCCCCCTCACGCAGAAGCTCTTTCCCTTCCTTTCTGCTATCGTCAACCCCTCCTATGAACAGGGTTTCCAGGCTGCCAAAATGCTCATTTCCATTATCCAGGACGGACAGGACGCTCCGGGAGTTTTCCTGGATGCCGGGTTTGTTGTTCGGGGGTATTCCCGGGAAGCATAACGGAGTAGGTGGGGTGTTCCTCTGCCATCGCCAGGTCCTGAATCCTCATACCGCTCACGTTTTCACGAACCGGTTCACGACGCTGCCCGCCTTTCGCCGTGGGGAGGCCTGCATACCCAGAGATCCGCTGCGGGGTAAATAAAATAGAGCCTCAGAACTACGGAACCTGTCCAGGGGAAAACCCCGTCAAGACCAGCAGGAAAAAGGGAGGAACACGAGAAAAAAACGCTGTAGAAAGCGGAGTTCAAAAGATTCTGGAGCCGGCGATCCGACTTGAACGGACAACCTGCGGATTACGATTCCGCTGCTCTGCCATTGAGCTACACCGGCTCCGAAAATATTGTAGCGAAGCACCTTCTGGCAGTCAAGGCCTTGTATAGGTCCACATCATGTGGGACACTCGGAAAGTCCAGTATCTCTCAGCTCCTCCCAGGGCTCCTCTCCCCAAGCTCGAGTCTCGTCTTTTCCTATTCTCCACCTCTTCCGTCCGCTTTTCGCGGTGGAACCTCGTGTTCCAAGGTCC
>APCU01000110.1 GCA_000347575.1 Candidatus Caldatribacterium saccharofermentans OP9-77CS
CTTTACCTCCTCTTTCTCGCCTTCGGGCACCTCCACCGGGAAGTGGCCATGCCACCCTCCCCCGGGGCAAACGACAACGGAAGCGGCGTGGCCGTGGCGTTAGAGCTTTCGCGAATCCTCAAAGACCAGGGAATCCCTTTCTGGGTTGTGGTTACGGGAGCCGAAGAATCAGGGAACTGGGGAGCTCTGCATTTCATTGCAAAGCATGGGCCGAAACTGCGGGGAAAGCCCATTATAAACCTTGATAACATAGGGAGCGGGAGGCTCACCCTGGCTACTCAGGAGGGTATGTGGAGGATTTACGAAGCTTCACCGGACCTCGTTGCGGAGTTCCGGAAGCTCTCCCTGCCCTTTCTGGCCTTTCGGCCTTACCTTGGGCTTTCCACCGATGCCACCCCTCTCCTTGCCCGGGGATTCGCTGCCGCAACCATCATCGCTCTGGGAGAACAGGGGTTGCCGGTGAACTGGCACTGGCACACCGACACCGTGGAGAACCTTGCAAGAGACAATCTGGAAAAGGCTGTACAGCTTGTGCTTTCGTGGATAGCGCGCCGCCATGAATCTCCTGCAAAGCGTTGAGCTGCTCCTTGCCATTCAGCGAGTTTCTTCGCCTTTCCTCGACCTCCTCATGCGGGGAATTTCCCTTCTGGGGAGTGAGTTTTTCTACTTCGGTGTCCTCGTCCTCCTTTACTGGAGGACACAGAGAGCCTTTGCCATACGCCTGGCCTTTGTGGTCCTCGTTTCGCTTTATGCGAACTTCCTCCTGAAAGCCCTCTTCGCCCTTCCCCGTCCTGCAGGAGCGGGCTTGCGCATCCTTGAAACCCCTGAGGATTTCTCCTTCCCAAGTGGCCATGCCCAGTCGGTTGCCTCCTTCTGGCTTTTCCTGGCGTTTTCCCTCCGGGAACCCCTCTACTTCTGGCTTTCAGGAATCTTGACTTTTTGTGTCGCTCTCTCTCGAATGTACCTTGGGGTCCATTATCTTGGGGATGTAGTCTTCGGTGCCTTTCTGGGCGTGTTCTTCGCCTGGTTCCTCGCCCGGTTTTTCACCAGGGTCTCCCTTCCCACTCTGCGTCCCTGGGCAGCGGGAGCACTGCTTGTTCTGGGAAGCCTGATGCTCTTCCTCTTTGCCCCGACCCCTCCTGCTGTGAAAGTCGCGGGGTCTCTGAGCGGGGCACTCTCCGGGTACTTCCTCACGACACTTCTTGGGCTAAGGGAGAGGCCGCTTGAGCTGAGAGCATACCTCTGGGGAGCGGGAATGGTCCTTGCAGTGTACCTGGGAGGAAAAATGGTCCCGTGGAACGGTGCGCTCTGGCTTTTCGGACGGTACTTCCTGGTGAACTGCTGCGCCACTTTCTTCGTTCCGCTCCTTGTGGAAAGCATGAGGAAACGGAGGGATTGGTAGAGGCCCCGAAACCCTGGATGTTGATTTTTCCAAAAATTTCCTCTCCCGCGGAATAGAAAAAGGGGTGTCGACGGCAAGTACTGCTTTTGCGTTCTGGTGCTGGCGCGATCAACCCGGACGGTGGAGTGGTCTCCTGAAAAGGCGAGGGAAAAAGCTCCAGAAAGAACACAATAATGAGGTTATCCTTGGGAACGCTCAGGGAGAAATTGTCCCGTGGATGATGAGGTGTTGCGCTTCTTCGGATCGAACAGGAGGGTCAGGAGGTGCTCCAAACACTCTGTGAGGTACTTTTCAGGAAATGCGTGGGTCAAGTGTTCTGGAGGTCGTGGTTTCTCAAGGCGCTGAGGAAGAGTGGCTCAGCAGAATCGACCTCAACCTCAAACCCTGGAATTTGTCCGGAAGCATCGGAATGAAGATGAGGAGCTTTTGCAAATCGAACACGATGTCTCAGAAGGAAATACCACAGGAACTGGAGCAAGAATCCCTGCTCTCCTGGTGACTCATGGAGGAGAACCTGCCTGGCAATGGAGGAAGACCCTTCAGGACGAAAACCCGCGCTAACCAATACCACGGAGGATTATTCTTCTCGTGAACAAGAGTCCCCCACCAGCGCTACCTCCACCTGCTCAACATGGATTGACCCGAGTGCACCTTTGTAAGAGCGTACTATTTGCTCAGGAAGCGCCCTCTGGCGAGAGCATCTCTGCTCCCACAATGAGCTTGACGATCTCATCTGGGGTTGTTTCGGTCTTTTTCTTATCGCCTACCTTGCGCCCTCCACGCAGGACGACAATGCGGTCAGCAACACTGAACACATGGCGCATATTGTGGCTGACGACGATGATCGAACACCCCTTTTCCTTAAGCCGGAGAATGAGATCCAGAACCCGGCGGGATTCTTTCACCCCAAGGGCTGCGGTCGGCTCGTCCATGATGATGATTTTTCCTCCCCAGGGCATTACGCGGCCTATAGCCAGGGCCTGTCTTTGCCCCCCTGAGAGGTACCGCACCGGAGTTCTAAGAGAGGGAACGACGATACCAAGCTCTCTGAGGGTTCGAACGGTATCGTCCACCATCTTTTTCCGGTCGACGAAGATACCCAGCCGGTCTTTCGTGGGTTCCCGGCCAAGGAAAAAGTTCGCCGGAACATCACGAGTTTCAACCAGTGCCAGCTCCTGATAGACCGTTTCGATACCCAGCATCTGTGCATCCCGTGGGCTTCGGATCTGTACCGGGCGGTTGAAAAAGAAAATTTCTCCCCGAGTAGGTTGGTGTACCCCAGCAATGATTTTGATCAGGGTAGATTTCCCAGCACCGTTGTCACCTACTAAGGCCACAACCTCCTGAGGGTAAACGTCGAAATCCACGTCTTCCAGGGCATGCACACCGCCGAAGTACTTGCAGATACCCCGGAGAGAGAGGATGGGCTGGGACACCAAAACGTTGCTGTCCTGACCCTCTGTGCCCATGGAATTCACCCCTCACGCTTTCTTTTTCCTGTACATGTCGATCATAACTGCACCGATGATGACCGCTCCGATTGCCGCCGGTTGCCAGTACGCAGGAAATCCTAAAAGCACCAGGGCGTTGCGCAGGATTTGCATGATGGCGGCTCCAATGAGGGCTCCCCAGACATTACCCTCCCCTCCACTCAGGCTAATACCTCCAATAACTGCTGCGGCGATGATGTCGAGTTCATACCCTTGAGCAGCAGTCGGAGCAGCTACGCCCAGTCGAGCGGTCATGAGGATGCCCCCGATACCGGCGAGCAGCCCCGAAAGGGTGAAAGCGATGATTTTGACCCGGCCGACGTTGATTCCAGAGAGTTCCGCAGCGTATTCGTTACCGCCCACGGCATAGATATGGTAGCCCAGTTTCGTTCGACCAAGGAGGATTGAACAGAGTATTGCGAAAAGCACCATGAGGATGGCCGGAAGGGGAATTTGCCATATGAGGACACTCACATCGGTTTGCCCCAGGGCAAGAAAGGGCCGGGGGAGATTTCGTATTGGCCACCCTTCGGTCATTCCGTAACAGAATCCCCGGACAATGCTCATCGTCCCCAGGGTTGCGATAAAAGGAGGGAGTTTTGTCTTGCTCACCATGGCTCCGTTTGCAAGGCCAACAAGAAGGGTAATCAGAAGGCCAAGGGTGACCGATAACGCCACGCCGTACTCCCGGACTAAGAACATGCCGGCCACGATGCCAGAAAGCGCCATATTCGAACCGGCAGAAAGGTCAATGCCCCCACCTATGATAACGATGGATTGCCCGAAGGAGGCAATGGCAATCCAGGAAAAGGCCCGAAGAACGTTGAAAATATTGGTAGCGGTAAGAAAAGTGCGGGTCAGCAGACTCAAGGTCACCATCATACCGAGGAGGATGATTGAGAGAGCAGCCAGTTGGTTCCGGATAAAGCGGCGTCCAAGACTCAATTCAACGTACCGGGAGACCTCTCCATCAGTGGGCAACAGGCTTGTCTTCTTCATACGAACATCCCCTGGGCAAATACGCAGGATTGCTTAAAAACACCCCTCCCGGGGATCCCCGGGAGGGGTGTTCGTTGCTGGTCACTCCCCCTCAGGGAATGGTGGTGGCAGAGGTTTTGTGAAATCACCCGTCTTCCAGGCCTCGATCATGGCATCAACGTTATGGATAGTGACAATGTCCATGCCGGAGTCGGTCCAGGACTCGAAGCGTTTTCCGTTCACTATGTAGTCGAAGAGCATCTGAATGGTGTCGTATCCCCAGCCCCAGTATTTCTGACCTACAAGGCCCACGAGAAGTCCTTCTTTCAGGTACTCAAGCTCCACCGGCAAGGTATCAAAGGCAACGGTCTTCACTCGGCCAGACTTTGCGGCTTCCTCCCAGAGTGGCATAGAACCCCGCTCTGCAAAGAGTGGCCAAAGGCCCACGAAGAACCATCCGGTCAAGTCAGGGTAAGCCTGCATGACTTCTTCCACAACTTCGACCCCTTTGGAAATGTCATCATAGCACGCTACGGTGGTCACTATTTCGATTTCGGGATAGTTCTTGATCACGTCCTTGAATCCCCGAATGCGTTCCTCAAGGTTCAAAGCTCCCGGAACCCCGGTGAGAAGCGCTACCTTACCCTTTGTACCCATGTAGCGGATAAGGAGTTCTGCAGCGGCCTTGCCACCCTCATAGTTGCTCACACCGAGATAGGTAAAACGCTTGCTCTTGGGTGCATCGGCGTCCCAGGTCATCACCGGGATACCGGCGTCTACAGCCTTGTTAATAACGTCCACAAGAGCATCCGGGTCATTGCAGGAGATACCAATGCCGTCCACACCTTTTGTGATGACATCCTCAACAACCCTGACCTGTTCAGTGGCGTCTGAAGCTACCGACCCCACATAGAGTACTTCTACCTCGTAGTCCGTGGTGGCAGAGAGTTCCTTTGCCTTGGCAAAGGCTCCATCTCGACCCAATTCAAACACGGGATTGTTCAGAGCTTTAGGGATCCAGGCAAAGACGAGTTTCTTCTTCTCCTGGGCAGAAGCAGAGGCAAAAACAACCCCAACCACCAAAAGACACATTAAACACACAAGAACCACAAATTTTGCTTTTCTCATGACTCTCCCTCCTTCTTCAACATCTCGCCCAAACACTTTACCCTACTGTCTGTTCCTTCCTCTCAGCCTCCCTCCTTCAGATTTTTAACCTCTACAGGAAGCTACCACCTTGGATACCAAAAGTCAAGTTGTCAACGGGGCTGGGATATTTACTGCAGAGGTACTTTCCCAATATCTTCGGCCCCTGCTCTTCCGTTATGGGCGCACTCCTACCAGCAGAGGGATGCGACCGTTTCTTCGCGAAGAAACCCCAGACACACCCTCGATCCAGGAACTTAACCTTCACCCTCTGCAGCGGGAATTTCCGGAAGAACTCCTGCCCACTGCAAAGAGTGAGCAGAGAACCTGTTTTTAAAGATACTTTGTTTGTCGGGATTCCCGGGAAATCAAATAGTAGTACTTCCTTGTGAAGCTGGACACGGCAAAAAAGCAAAAGTGCGGGTGAAGAAGAAAGTATTCTTCCCCACCCGCGATCACCTATAGCACTTCGAAGAACCTGGTCTCCTCGAACACCCGACCGTACGCGTCCTCAAAGATCACGGTGACCCTGTGGAGGCCTCGTTCCAGATTCTCCGGAAGAGGAGCGATGTACGTGTGGGTGGACCCCTTCATCTGCATCCAGTCAGGAAGCCCTGCGTGCAACCTTGCGGCAAAAGGGGTCAACAAGGGACCGGTACTCCATGGGCTGCGGTGGAAGGTCATCAATGGCGCAGAGGACTTTCGAGCGGCTATCGGCGTTGAAGACGTTGGCAAGGAACGAAAATCCCGCCAAGCTCTTC
>APCU01000111.1 GCA_000347575.1 Candidatus Caldatribacterium saccharofermentans OP9-77CS
TAGTGAATTTGCTCCTTGGCGACCTTGATGAGCTCCGGCTGCTGGGCGATGAGTTCCGGATCGTCGTAAAGGGACTTCCAGATGGGGAGGGCATTCTGGCTGTACTTTTTCTGGACTTCTTTGCTCGCAAGGTGCTGGATGTAGTCCCAGGCTTCATCGGGGTGCTGGCTTGAGGTGAGAATGCTCAGCCCCATGCCACCGTTGCAGGTGGCGCTCCGCCGGCCATCGGGAAAACCGGGAATCACGGCGATCACAGCATCTCCGGCAATCTGGGATTCGGCAGGGTCATTGGCGAGGTTGTACATGTACGTCCAGTTGAGACCGAACGCCGCCTGTCCGGCGGAGAATACCCGCCGCACTTCTTCGTAAAAGGACTCAATGCAGGCCGGGTTGAAAAGACCCTCGTCCATGTGCTGCACCATGAACTCCAGGGCTTCAAGGGGTTTCCCCTTGTTCATCGTGGGGTTTCCGGCTTCGTCAAAGAGCGTCCCTCCCATGGCGTAGACGTACTGGAGCCACTGGATGACCACGGCCTCACCCTGTCCCCAGGCGTCGATGATGGGGTACTCGACGACGTTCTGGGCTTTCAGTTTCCTTGCGATGTCGATGACTTCGGTCCAGTAGGTTGGGGGCTCAGCACCGACGGCTTCGAGCATCTTTTTGTTGTAAAAGAAGTATTCCCAGTCGTTGAGCCAGGGCATCCCGTAGAGCCGGCCCCTGTAGGTCACGGCAGAGAGCACCTCAGGGAAGATATCGGCCCGGTCTTCTTCAGAGAGCCGCTCGGTGACGTCAAGAAGCCATCCCGCCTCGGCGAACTCTGCTGGCCAGATGCAGTCAAGGAGGATGACGTCATAGGTTCCGGCTCCACTTGCTGCGGCCACGACGATTTTGTCGTGGAGTTCTTCGTAGGCCACGAAAGAGAGCTTCACGTCAATGTCGGGCCGCATCTTCAGGAACTCCTCGGTCATGGCCCGGATGTCGCTCTCCTGGTACCCTGCCTGCTTCATGAAAAGCCCGCTGATTTCCACCTTCCCCAGGGCACAGGCTCCAAAAAGCACCACGCCCACAAGAAAAAGCATGCCGATGAGCCGTTTCATTTTTCTCCCTCCTTTATACCGCTACGGCGCGCTTTTCCGCTGCCGAGCGGTAGATTGCCGCAAGGACCCTCATGTTCCTGAGACCCACTTCTGCACTGATTCTCGGCTTTTCCCCACCGAGAATCCACGCACTCATGGCGTCCACTTCCCGGGCATATAAGGGTTTTGGCTCGAGTTCGAGTTTCTGCCAGGAAGAGGACACCCTCTTCTGGAGGGCATCGTAGCCCTTCTCTTCTTCGAGGAAGAGGCACCACACCTCTCCCCCAGGGTCCTGGCCGATGGTGTGCTGGGCGACGATGGCCCCTTTCGTACCGTAGACTTCAAGGACGTTCCGTGCCGCTTCGTCGGGGACGTTGAAGAAGTTGTCCACAAATCCCTGCGCCCCATTCCGGAATTTGAGGAGAACGGTGCTTGTGTCCTCCACCTCGTAAGTATGGGTGATGGTGTCGAGGAACCCGAAGACTTCCCGGGTTTCCCCAAAGAACCACTCAAGGAGATCCACGCAGTGGCACCCCATGTCGGTCAGAGCGCCACCGCCTCCGGTGGCTTTTGTCTGCCGCCAGGCTCCTGGAATGGGAGGGTAGAAACAGGTGAGCTGGGCCCGGGCAAAGACGGGTTGTCCCAGCTTCCCCTCGTCGATGAACTCCTTGATACGCTCGTGGTAGACGTTGTACCGCATCATGAAGGCAACGCCGAACTTGAGGTTGTTCTTTTCCGCAAGCTCCAGGAGCTCTTCCGCTTCCTCAACCCGGAGGGCAAGGGGCTTTTCGCAGAGGACGTGCTTCCCCGCCTCAAGAGCTTGCTTTGTCTGAGTGTAGTGGAAAGCCACAGGAGAGGCGATGTACACGGCATCGATGTCCTCGCGAAGGAGTTCCTCCACCGTGAGGTGTACCCGGGGAATCCCAAAGGCCGCTGCTGCAGCAGAGAGGGCTTCTCTGTCCACATCCATGAGGGCGATGATTTCGCTTTTTTCGGCAAAGCGCAGAACCTCGGGAATGGTCCGCCGCCGGGCGATACCTCCTGCACCGATAACCCCCCATCGGACTTTCATGGTCCCCTCCTATCGCCTGAAGTACTGGTAGACCTTGTCAAAGGCGGCGATCATGAGGTCCACGTGACGGTCCTCGTACACCGGATGGCAGGGGAAACAGAACGTCCGCTCTTCGAGCCAGGCGGCATTGGGGCAGTGAACCTTGTCGTACTCGACGCTTTTCGGGTCGGTGTACTCCTTAGAGCGGAAGGGGAACTTCGCCCGCCCGAAGCCGTTGTGCTTCAGGAAAGCCTCTTCCCGGTACATCTGGGGCCAGAGTACCGGAGCAACGGGCACCCCCTCGGCCTCAATGGCCTGCCAGAATTCCTTGATGGAACAGCGGATTCTCCCGGTGTCAAGGACAATGGGGAAGAGCCAGAAGGAGATGTACTTCCCCTCCTTTTTGTGCGGGGGAAGGTAGAGCACGGCTTCATGTCCTTCGAAATAAGAGAGGAGCTTCTCTCCTATGGCAATCCGGCGGGGTTTGTTCCAGGTCTCGAAGCGCTCAAGCTCACAGAGACCAATAATGGACTGGATTTCCGTCATCCGGTAGTTGAACCCCACCCGTTCGTGGATGTAGAAGAGTTTGCGCTCGAGTTCTAAAAGCCTCAACCGCTCTTTCACGTTGAACCCGTGGTCCCGGAAGGACTTCGCCCGCCAGAAGATGTCCTCGTCGTTCGTCACGACGCATCCGCCCTCACCGCCTGTGGTGAAGTGCTTCGACTGGCAGAAGCTGAAGGCCCCGGCATGGCCGATGCTCCCCACCTTTTTCCCTTTGTACTCGCTCCCGTGGGCCTGGGCGCAGTCCTCAATGACGAAGAGGTCGTGAGCTTTTGCGATGGCCATGAGTTCATCCATGTCGCAGGGGATGCCATAGAGGTGCACCGGGAGGATGGCCCGGGTTCTCGGGGTGATTTTCCGGGCTACGTCTTCCGGGTCGAGGGTGTGGGTGTCTTTGCGGACGTCGGCAAAAACAGGAATGGCTCCTGCCTGGAGCACGCAGAACGCTGAGGCGATGAAGGAGTAGGAAGGCACGATTACCTCGTCCCCCGGGCCGATTTCGCACGCTGCCAGGGCGGTGTGAAGGGCCGAGGTGCCATTTGTGGTGGAGACCCCAAACTTACACCCACAGTATGCCGCCCACCGCTCCTCAAACTCCACGCCCTTTGTCCCCGTCCAGTAGTTCACAAGACCCGTTTCCAGAGGTTTCAGGGCTTCCTGCTTTGTTTTCTCCGAGAACGACGGCCACATGGGGAAGGGCTCCGTGTTGAGGGGCTTCCCCCCAAAAAGCGCAAGCTCTGCCATACATCCCCCTCCTTAAGCCATGTGAATTTCCACATTCTCCGCCACACCTCCAAGGAGCGTGTAGTCTCCAGGAAGTGTCTGGAGAATGGATGCCGGAACCAGAGGAGTTACCGGGCCGTGGGCAGCAAGCCGGGCGATAAAGCGCTGCCAGCTCACGCCTCCCCCGATGTATCCGTCAAGCCAGAAACTCCGCCACTTCGCCTGGACAACCTGGGCCGGGCCGATGGTGGCGGCTTTCGGGGGAACCCAGGACCAGTCGCCACTAAAGGAGTGCAGGGCGTTCTGCATGATGGTCATGGGGTGGAGTTCCACAATCCGGGGACCAGCCTGCTTGAAGGCCTCAAGGTCATCTCCGAATTCAAAGCCAAGGTGGGCCTCAAAGAAAGCGATGTGTCCGCACCAGCCCACACCTCCATAGCAGCAGTCGGCTCCCCCGAGGTCTTCAATCATTCTGGCGTAGTCGGGGAGGACGTCTTTCGTGGGGAAGTGGATGTTCTTCTCCGGGGGACGGAGTTTCGGGTCAATGCGCCCGAAGAAGTTCTCCCACATGGCCCTCTGGAAGGACCCCGGCCAGTCGAAGGGAGCGGTGTTTCCCTCCTCATCGGCGTACTCATCCATGTTGAAGGTGTGCACGTGGTCCATGGGGATGCGGAGCCTGTTGATCATCTCTGCGGCCAGGGGGTACTGGGGCACAGGACCCACGGGGAGAATGAGGACGAGCTTCTCTCCCTTCTCCCGGGCTTCCACGATCCGGGTGACGATGTCGAGGGCGAACTGGAAGTAGAAGTCGTTTTTCTCCTCGATGATCCGGATATGGAAGTCGGGATTGGGGTGTTTCGTGATCTCTTCTTTGGTGATTTTCCGTACCCGCTCACACGCCTCCCGGTCCTGAAAGGGGATGAACCTGGCCAGAGAATAGGTGAAACTCATAAGCATCCCTCCTTTAGTTTTTCCTGGGTTGCTGTTGGACCACCCAGAAAACAACTAGAAACGATTCCCAAGATAGGCATTTCTTCCGAACCCAGGTCGGGCTAAGTTCACAACAAATTTGTAGCGATCGGCCCTGTACAGGAACTCAACGTATTCCACAGGGTTGTCCATTTCATCAAAGGTAATTCTTTTACACAGAAGCCCAGGAGAATTTTCTTGAACTCCAAGTAACTTGGCTTCTTTGCCAGTAATGAGAACAGATTCCAGAGTTTGTCTTGCCCATACAACGGGTCTTGAAATAAACATGTTGAGGATATCACACAATTCCCGTGTCTCAACTTCTCTTTCATCGACCGTCAGGAAGCCAGCAAAGATTCTGAAAGGTAAGAATACCTTCTGGAGACAAATCGGCTCTTCATTGGCAAGAAGCAGTCTTTCCAGATAAATCACTTTTTCATCTTGCGATAATCGTAAGTATTCGGCAATGTCCGTTGGTGGTGTGATGATATCTCGCTTCATGAGCTTGCTTCCAGGCTTCAAGCCGCGACTGAGCATGTCTTCGGTAAACGTCACAAGAAGTCCGAGTTTTTCGGTGATTTTAGGAGTTGATACGAAAGTCCCTTTCCCCGGTACTTTTCGGAGGTAACCTTCGCGTGCCAGATCGTCAATTGCTCTTCGGGCAGTTATGCGGCTTATGTTGTACTTCTCACACAGCTCGGATTCGGACATAATTTTATCGCCTGGTTTCAATTCTCCTTCCTCGATCATTTTTAGGAGCGCTCTCTTAAGCTGAACGTGGAGAGGTATTGGTGACGTTTTATCGATTTGCAACATGGTGTCCTTTGTTCGGCCCCTTTCCTTTTGGAGAATTTCAATTGGGAAACTCAGCCCCCTTGTTTTACCGTTATCATTAGCATTATACATCAGGTGTATCGAAGGTTCTTTAGGCGCCAGTTTCATCAATTACTCTGATCAGGTTTACGTATGGTCGGAAATCAAACTTTGGTCTAGCCTCAAAGGAAAGATACAACTCTATAAAAAGGTTGTCCTTGACCCTCCTTTCCTGTCGCTGCTTTATTAATTCGGAGATAATTTTGGCCTGGCTTTTATATTCAGACAGGGCAAGGGCAACCCGCTCTTCAACCCCTTGAGATACGCCAATGGCGATGTTGGCACTGACGTCGGGATCCTTTCCTGCGGCAAGGGCATGGAGAGGAGAAAACTTGCTCCAGACAGAGTATACAAAGTAACTTTTAATGGGAGCTTGGGGTTGACCATAGTCGGGCATGATCGGATCACCAGCCTGTGGACCGTCCCATGCCCCTATAAAGTAGGCTGCTTCGTGATCGATGTGTTCGCAGTAGGGATTTGGGAGCAATAATCTCGTTGTCCTGAGATCGC
>APCU01000112.1 GCA_000347575.1 Candidatus Caldatribacterium saccharofermentans OP9-77CS
TTCTATTAGCTTATGTATAGTTAGCTAACAATTGCTTACCTTAAGCCTCCTGCCCTGAATGGATCGACCACGAGGACCACCCTTCCGTCCCCGAGAATGGTACTGCTTATGAACATCCCTCCCTGAAGGGCTGCAGGCAGGGGCTTGGTCACAATGCTCCGGCATCCCAGAATCTGATCTACAGAAAGGGCCAGGGTTCTCCTTCCATCCGCCACGACCACGACGCTTACCTCTTCGGGGAGGCTGCTTTCTCTCTCACCCAGAAGGTGAGCAAGGGGATACAGGGGTGTGATTTTCCCCCGGAAGGAGAAAACGGGAAACCCTCCTGCCAGGAAGACATCGTTCCTTGAGAGCTTCAGGATACTCACAACTTGCTCTAAAGGAAGGGCATATCGCTCCCCGTTGACCCCGACAAGGAGTACGGTCTGAACCCCAAGACGAGTGGGAACCTTCAGGGTGATCCATGTGCCTTTCCTGAGGGCGGTTTTGACCTCCACATCGCCGCCCAGCTCGCGGACCGTTGTTTGCACCACATCCATGCCGATTCCACGGCCTGAGATTTCAGAGACCGAGTCGGCGGTGGAGAACCCCGGGGAAAAGATGAAGTTCAGGATTTCCTCTTCGCTGGGAGAAGCCCCCTCGGGGACAAGACCAAGGGCACGGGCCTTGCTGAGGATTTTCTCGAAATCCAGGCCTCTTCCGTCGTCAGAAACCTCAAGGTAGACAAAAGAACCCCGTTGCCAGGCCTTGAGGGACACGATACCCTCCTCGCTTTTTCCAGCGGCAAGGCGCTCTTCAGGGGGCTCAATACCGTGGTCACAGGCGTTCCGGACGAGGTGGAGCACCGGTCCGGACAGGGCATCGAGGACCTTTTTATCCACCTCCACGTTTTCGCCGGCAGTCACAAGGCGGATTTTCTTCTTCTTTTGCAGGGCAATATCCCGCACAACCTTCGGGAAACGCTGGAAGAGAAATCTCACGGGAACGAGCTGGAGGGAGAAGAGGCCCTTCTGGAGTTCCTCGCAGATCCTGGAGAGAGAACGGTAATTCTCCTGGAGGGCCTTGGTGAGCCCGGAGGGTACGGAGGAGTCCATGAGTTTCTCAAGAAGGTACTCGTAGTTCCCCCTGGCAGTCATGAGTTCTCCCACGAGGTTGGTAAGGGTGTCGATTTTCCGTTCTTCTATGCGGAGGTACTGGCTCTTTTTTTCCTCGCCCGGTTCGGGAGGGGTTTCTCTGCCTTTCGCTTTGTCGTCTTTCTTGTGCAGGAACGCCTGCCAGAGACCCTTGATTTTCTCGATGCTTGTTCTCAACCCCTCAAGGAACTCCTCACTCCCGAAATCTATTTCTCCTTCCTTTTCCTGCACGAGTTCAAGGTACCGCACAAAGGCCAGGGTATAGTCGGCCGCTTCGCTGCCCCCCTGTTCGTGCATTTTCTCCTGGAGGAGACAGAATCTCCGGCGGAGAGCATCGAGCTTCTCCCTGTCAAGGAGAAAGACCAGAAGTTCCTGTTCTATGGCGAGGAGTTCTTGCGTTACCCCGTCACCCTCCTCAGGAGTCCCGGAGGGAGAAAGTACAAGGGTTTTTCGCTCCATAAGGGCGAGGAGCTGCTTCTCGGTGTCCTTGTCTTCCCGAATGTCTTTCCCCTCTTCGATGTCCTCTACCATTTTTTTGAGCTTCTCAGTGGCTTCGAAGAGTTCCTCCACGACTTCGGGGGAGAGAGAGATCTCCTCTTTCCTCAATTGCTCCACAACCTCTTCCATTGCGTGGGAGAGCCGGACGATGGGTGTAAGCTCGAGAACCCCTGCCCCTCCCTTGATAGTGTGGAGGCAGCGGAAAATGACTTCAAGAACGCTCTTTTTGCCCTGTTCAAGCTCAAGAAGCCTCTGGGTGACCTCTTCCAGGAATTCCCTGGTTTCCTCACAGAAGGCGCCCACGTAGGAACCCAAATTGGGATTGGAGAACTCTCTTTTTTCCACTTTTTTCTGTACCCCCCAAGGGAACCCTCTTGAAAATTTCCAAGTAACATTATAGCATTAAGTTAAGATAAACTTAAAGAGGTAAGGTTTATGNAAGTTAAATCAATCCTTCAGCTTCTTGCCTCGGATGACGAGCTTTCAAGGCTCAAGGGCATTGAGGAGGTCCAGAGGGAACCCAGAGAGGTCTTTGTAGAGGTTCTCGTTGATCTCCTGCAGCACGACCCTTCTCAGATTGTGCGGGAGGCTGCTCTTGAAACCCTGAAATGTTACCCCTCTTCCTTCCTCGTACCAAGACTTGTCCCTCTCCTTGAGTCAGACGACATCTTCGTGAGGAATGCCGCCGTGACCGTTCTTTCGGCTCATTTTGAGGCACCCCTGAAGGAACTCGCAAGGCTTGTGAATCATCCGAATAAGCATGTCCGTAAACTCGCCCTTGATGCTCTGTTCCAGACGAGGAATCCTCTTGCGGTTGATATTATTGCCCGGGGCCTTCAGGACCCCGATGTCAACAACGTCATTGCGGCAGTAGAGTACCTTGGGAAAATGGAGGGTTTCCGCTTTGCTGATGCAATCAATGACATCCTCGAGAGGGCCGAAGACCCCTTCCTCATGTGCACCTGCCTTGAGGCTCTTGCCCGAATCGGGAACCGCAACTCCATTGCGGTGGTTCAGCGGAAGTTTGCAAACCCACGGGACATCAATTGCTTTGTCCTTTTTTCTTACCTCCGTTTCCTCTCGGAGAAGGGAGACCTGAGTTTTCTTCCCCAAATTGAGGCTATCTTCGAAGAACAGGGAAACATTGCTGGTAAAGAACTCATCGACGTCCTGAAGGGACTGATTTCAAGACACCGCAAGGACTTCTCTGATGAGGATGTCCAGAGGGTCAAGACCCTCCTCAAGAAGCTTCTCGTTTCTGCTCTCCCCTCCTCAAATCGCTATGAGCTTCTCGTGCTCCTTGCAGAGATGGGAGGGGAGGATGTGGAGAAGCTCCTCCTTGCGCATCTCTCCCACCCGAACTTCTTTGCCAAGCTTGGAGCCATTGAGGGGCTGGCAAAGCTCAGAACTCCAGGGGGGATAGAGAAGCTGAGAGAATTCGCGGCGCGTGAAGAGAACCAGGAACTGCGGGAGATTGCGGCAGAGATTCTCAGGGACCTTGGAGCACCACTTCCTGCTGGAGGGAGTTAAGGGATGGAATTCGGCCTTCGGGAATTTGTGGAGCTACGCAAGCTCATCTACGCCAAAAGCGGCATCCACCTGGGGGACGAGAAAGTCTACTTCCTGAAGCGGAGAGTGGAGAAGAGAATGGAGAAGCTGGGGATAGAGGACCCTGAGGAGTACCTGAGTTACCTCCGGTTCTTCGACCGTCAGGGACGGGAGCTCCAGGAACTCATTGAGGAGGTTGCGGTAAACGAGACCTACTTCTTCAGAGAATTCCCCCAGCTTCAGGCCTTTGCTGAGCACTGCCTCCCCGATGTCCTCGAGCGAAAGAAAAAGGGGCTTCTCAACACGAGATTGCGCCTCCTCTCGGCGGGCTGTTCCACGGGAGAGGAAGCATACACTCTGGCCATCATCCTGAGAGAGATGGTTGAAGGCGTTGATTCCCTTCTGGCGAAGATTGTGGCAGTGGATATCGACAGAAAAGCCCTGGATAGGGCACTTCTGGGCATTTATGATACAAGGTCTATCAGAGATGTTCCCAGGGTTTATCTTGAAAGGTACTTCGACAACCTGGGGAACGGTACGTATCGGGTGAAGAATACTCTCCGGGACCTTGTAACTTTCAAGCAGGTGAATCTTGCGGATCGGGACGAAGTTCTGAGCCTGGGGATTTCTTCCTTCGACTTTATTTTCTGCCGGAATGTCCTTATCTACTTCTCTGACGAGATTCGCAGGAAAGTGGTGGAGAACTTCTATCTGATGCTTCAGCCAGGAGGATATATTTTTCTCGGCCACAGTGAGTCCCTCAGCCGGATTTCTACGGCCTTTGCCCTGCGGAGAATGGGAGGATACCTGGTGTACCAGAAGCCCGAGAATGCGGATGCTTCCTCGCCTCTCAGGGAGGCAGGTGTGCAGTGAGTAAGAAAATTCTCATTGTTGACGACTCAGAGGTAACGAGGAACTTCCACGCCTACATCTTAAGAAGTGCAGGTTTTAAGGTTCTGAGTGCCCAGGACGGTGCGGAGGCTCTTGAGCTTCTCTACCTTGAAGGGGATATCGACCTTATTTTAACGGACCTCAACATGCCCAACATGGATGGGCTCTCCCTTATTCGGAGGATTCGAGGTTCTCAGGAGTTCTCGCATATCCCCATCATCATTGTGACCACTCTTGACGAGGCAAAGGACAAGGAGAAGGGCTTCGAAGCGGGGGCGAACTATTACATTACAAAACCCGCACAGCCGGCGTACCTTCTTGAGAGTATCGGGATGTTTCTTGGGGGAAATAGATAAGGGTGGACAGGTTCCTCTTCGACGACTCTTTTGTCACCCAGCAGGTTGAGAGTTTCAAAGAAGAATTCGAAGAAAATATCTTGCTCTCCGAAGAGAGTCTCCTTGAGCTTGAGAAGAACCCAGCTTCCGGGGAACTTCTCCGGAACCTGATGCGAAGCTTCCACAGCATTAAGGGAGGTTCCCGGGTCCTTCTCTCGCTCCTGCAGGAGGCAGAGCTCAAAGAGGTGGTGAAGAAAATCGAAGAGGTATCTCATCTCCTTGAAGAAGTTGTGCAGCAGGTAGGGGGAGAGGAAGCGGAGCCGGGCCAGGGATTTTTCGATTTCCTCTATAGGGGCATAGATATTCTGAGGTCTCTCCGGGAAGGTCTTTTTGGGGGGTCCCGGGAGGACGTCGATCAGCTCATCGAGGACCTCCGGAGAGAAGCTTTCGCTCTGAGAGGTCGGGAAACTACTCATCTCCCGGTTCAGGAGAACACCCAGAGCGCAGCGGCCGGTAACCGTGCCCTTAGGGATTTTGGGGTTCAGTTTCTTGAGCTCTTCAGGTACTGTCTGCGGAGCGAAAACCCGAACTGGAAGTTGCTGGAGCAGAATGCCCTCTTTTTGGAAAGAGGGTGCGAAGGAGAGAATCTTCAAGGTCTGAAAGCCCTCCTTGGAGAGGTTCGAACCGCCTGCCAGGAAGGCAATCGGGAAGGGCTTGAAAGGGTGTACCAGAAACTCTGTCAGGAGTTTGAGGGGGTCAGTGCCTCTTCGGAGAGAGGACTCCTCCAGCCGGAGAGGAAAGAAAAGCCCCCGGTTTTCCAGGATTTCCATAAAATACGGGTGGATCAGGAAAAGATTGACACCCTTGTCAACCTTTCGGGAGAACTCCTTACCCTCCGGAACCGTTATGGGTACCTCCTCCGGAAGGCGGAAGGACACCCTCTTATCCGGGAGTTCAAAGCTCTCTTTACTGAATTCAGCCACATTTTGACCAGCCTTCAGAATGTTGTTCTCTCGATGCGCATGGTTCCTCTCGGGGTGCTCTTTGACCGTTACCGAAGGATGGTGAGGGATTTAGCCAGGGAGCTGGGGAAGGAGGCCGAGCTCATCGTCGAGGGACGGGATACATCGGTTGACCGGAGCGTGGCCCAGATGCTGGTTGACCCCCTCACCCATCTTGTGAGGAATGCTGTCGACCATGGTATCGAGACTCCTGNAGAGCGGAAGAAAGCTGGAAAGCCGCCGGTCGGGAAAGTGATTTTGCGGGCCTTTCAGCAGGGT
>APCU01000113.1 GCA_000347575.1 Candidatus Caldatribacterium saccharofermentans OP9-77CS
CCTGGGAGGAGAAAAAATTCGAGGTGGCCAGCGCTGGCCACGTGCCTACGGAAGTGCACCCATTGGCTATCGAGGTGATGAAGGAAATCGGCATTGATATCTCCCCCCAGCGGGCCAAAAACGTTACCGAGCTTTTCGGCCAAAGCTTCGACTATGTGGTCACCCTTTGTGGCGACGACGCTCCCGGATCCTGCCCATTCTTCCCCGGCGGAAAGCACTATCTGTACGCTCCTTTTCCTGACCCCGCAAAAGGTGGGCTAGAAGAATTCCGGAAGGTGCGCGATGCTCTGCGCACCTGGATCGAACAAACTTTCCTGAAAGGGGAGATCCATGCGTAAGGCGCTTTTGGGGATTCTCGTGGTGATCGCCGGCCTTACGGCGTTCTCCGTGGAAGTCCTTTTCTTCTACGACGAAGGCTGCCCCCACTGCAAAGAGGTGTGGAATTTTTTGACCGACCTCCAAAACCAAGGTCTTTCTTTTGAACTCAAAGCCTACGAGATCCACGCTCCCGAAAACTGGCAGCTTCTTTTCCGCCTTCTTTCCGTGTACAGAGCGGAAGTGGGGCCTGTTCCTATGCTGTTTGTGGGCGATGTGGCGGTGGTATACGAAACCTTTTATGGCCTCGGCCCAACCCCACAACGCTTTTCGGGTCTGGCGTACCAAATGGTCTTGGAGGAGGTCATCCAGCAAGCCATTGAACAAAACGCACCTTCCCCTCTTTCCCGTCTGCCTCAAACCACCACCACCGCAGTTCTTGTTCTGCCGCCCGGCGAAACCCCTCTCATCCTTCTTTACCAGGACCTCGTGGCCCGCCTGAGCCTGGAGTTTCCCGAGCTTGGGATTCAAACCCTCGATCCCACCACCCCGGAGGGCCGCGACCGCTTCGAAAAACTCTCCCGCTTTTACGGAGCGAAAGGAGAGCCTCCTGCTCTCTTTGTGGGCAATCTCGCTTTGGTAGGGGACAAACTCTTTCTCCCGCGTAGGGAGCCCTTTCCTTATCCCAGCGACAAGGCGGAAAAAGTTCTTCGGGAGGAAATCAGCAAGGCCGTGGCGGAAAAAGCTGCGTCACCTTTGGATCGATTGAGCCTGCGGGAGAAACTCACCTTGGGCGCAGTGGTTGCTGGCGCAGCATTGGACTCCCTCAACCCCTGCGATTTTGCTGTAATGGTACTCCTTTTGGGAACACTCCTCGTGGTGGGAAAGCGGACGAAGGTAATCTGGGCAGGTCTTGCCTTCGCCGCTGGCGTGTTCGTCACCTATTACCTCACCGGCTTTGTCCTTTACTCCATCCTCGGAATAACCGTGGGAACCCGGGCCTTCCGGGTTCCCTTTATTTACGCGGTCTCTTCCTTGGCCATCTTGGTGGGCCTTTGGGAAATGAAGGACCTTCTTTGGTACGGGAAATGGTTCTCCATTGAGGTTCCCGAGCGCTGGAAGCCATCAGTGAAAAAACTCACGGCCAAAGCGATTTCCGTGCCCGGAGCGTTTGTNGTCGGCATGATCGATGCCCTNTTNCTTGCGCCCTGCACCTCCGGGCCGTATCTCGTGATCCTGACCCTNCTTTCCCAGACCACCACCCGCGTGCAAGGGGCGCTTTGGCTTCTTTTGTACAACTTCATCTTCATCCTCCCCCTGATCGCCATTGCCTTCCTAGTCCACCTTGGGCTCACTACAACCGCGCGGGCGGAGCGCTGGCGCCAAGCCAAACTGGGCTGGCTCCACTTCACTACCGGTCTTGTAATGGTGCTCCTCGGAGTAGGAATGATCGTGGGAACTCACCTGGGGTACTTGTAAATACTGTCGCTCCCGATAGGATTTAAAAGCGTTTTGCTCTCGCGGGAAAGCCAAGCAAGAGGGGGTGAGTGTTGGCTCGGCTCCTCATCGTTTCCAATCGTCTTCCAGTTTCCGTGGAAGAGGGGAAGAAAGGCTGGGAACTCAAACCAAGTGTGGGCGGATTGGCCACAGGCCTCTCCTCCTTTCACGCCGCCGGAGAAAACCTCTGGATCGGTTGGCCAGGCACCTCCCACGAATCGTTGCGAAACCACAAACGCCATATTCAACAAATCCTAGAAGATCACCGCTTCATTCCCGTTTGGCTTTCCGCAGAGGAGGTCCACGCCTTCTACTACGGGTTCAGTAACCGCACCCTTTGGCCCCTCTTCCATTACTTCCCCCAGCACGCCGTGTTCGAAAAGCGCTTTTGGGAAGGATATTGTAACGTTAACGAGAAGTTCGCTGAAACCGTAAGCAGCGTGGCCACTGAAAGCGACATCCTTTGGGTCCATGATTATCACCTTCTCCTTTTGCCCGCGCTTCTGCGTAAAGAGTTTCCCAAGGCAAAGATCGGTTTCTTCCTGCATATCCCGTTCCCATCCTACGAGGTTTTCCGCATGCTTCCCTGGCGTGAGGAGATCCTGCAAGGGATGCTGGGAGCGGACCTTGTGGGTTTTCATACGTATAGCTACGTTTCCCATTTTCTGGACTGCGTCCATGCCCTTTTGGGCCACGAACATGTGCTAGGGGAAATTGCCTTGGGCGAACGGCGAGTGCGGGTGGACGCTTTTCCCATGGGCATCGACTGGAAACGCTTTTCAGATGCGGCTCATGATCCTGCCGTGGCCAGGGAAGCTGCCCGTATCCGTAGATCCGAGGACCTCCGGGTTCTTCTCTCCATCGACCGAATGGATTACACCAAAGGAATAGTGGAGCGGCTTTTGGCCTTCGATGAATTTCTTAGTCGCAACCCCCGCTTCAAGGAGCGTGTGATTCTTCTCATGCTCCTGGTCCCCTCGCGCACACGGGTGGAGGAATACCGGGAGCTCAAAAAACGGGTGGATGAGCTCATCGGCCAAATCAACGGAAAACACGGAACCGTAGCATGGACGCCCATCCGTTACCTTTATCGAACCCTTCCATTCCCCAATCTCCTGAGTTTGTACCAGGCGGCTGACGTGCTCTTGGTCACTTCCCTGCGCGACGGGATGAACTTGGTGGCCAAGGAGTACGTAACCACTAAGGCAGATGGCCGGGGGATGCTCGTGCTGAGCGAGTTTGCTGGGGCTGCCCTGGAACTTCCCGAGGCCATTCAGGTCAATCCCCACGACATCACGGGTTTGGCCGAGGCCATCCGCCAGGCCTTGACCATGCCCGAACGGGAAAAGATCCGAAGAATGCGGGCCATGAGGGAGCGCCTGCGCCGCCACGATGTGTACCATTGGGCTTCTTCCTTCCTCCGGGTTTTGCAGGAAGTGAGCGAAGTCAAAGTAGCCCCGTTGAAGCCAAAAGATCGGCACGAGCTGAAAACCGCCTTCCATGTGGCCTCCGCGCGGATTCTCTTTTTGGACTACGACGGGACCCTCGTCCCCTTGGTTTCCGACCCCCAGGAGGCTATGCCGGACGAAGCCCTCATCACCCTATTGCGTGATCTCGCGCTCCTCCCCCGTACGGAGGTGGTGGTGGTCAGCGGCCGCTCCCGGGAGGTGCTGGACGCCTGGCTAGGTGACCTTCCCCTGGGAATGGTGGCAGAACACGGAGGGTGGATTAAGGAAAAAGGAGGCCCCTGGATCTCCTGGGGAGTGAACATTGATCCCGCTTGGAAAAGGAGAATTCGTCCAATTTTAGAGGAATTCGTGGAGCGGCTTCCCGGCTCCTTTGTGGAAGAAAAAACGTTTACTTTGGCCTGGCACTACCGCCGGGCTCACCCCCAGGTAGCCAAGACCCTAGCCCGGGAGCTGAAAAACGTCCTGGTGGAGTTGACCGCCCACACCGAACTCCAGGTTTTGGAGGGGCATAAGGTCATCGAGGTGAAAGCCGGTCCATTCTCTAAAGGCCAGGCCATCCGAAAGTGGCTCGCCAAACGTAGGTGGGAATTCATCCTGGCTTGTGGCGATGACCGCACCGACGAGGATATGTTTCGGGCCTTGCCTAAGGATGCCTGGACGATCAAAGTCGGCCGAGGCCACACCCAAGCCCGTTTCTTCCTGACCCACCCGCGGGAGCTGCGGGAAGTGCTGGCCTCACTTCTTTTGCCCTAGGCCTCCCGGGACCCCGCGAATTGTAGTTGCCAAAGGGCCCAGAATAGCCCCTTCCTTTCCAAAAGCTCTTCCACCGGCCCTTCTTCCACCAACTTCCCGTCGTGGATAACTAGGACACGATCGGCATTGCGGATCGTGGAAAGCCTGTGGGCGATGGCAATGGTGGTCCGCCCGGCCATGAGGCGCTCCAGCGCTTCTTGCACCAAGGCCTCCGTGTGGGAGTCCACATTGGCCGTAGCCTCATCGAGGATCACAAGTTTCGGATCCGCGGCCACCGCCCGCGCCAAGGAGAGAAGCTGGCGCTCGCCCACGGAAATCCTCATCCCGCGCTCTTTGACATCGGTGGCGTACCCTTCAGGAAGCCGCAGGATGTACTCGTGCACGCCCACGAGTTCCGCCGCGCGCTCAGCCTCCTCTGGACTTAACCCGCCGTTCCACATGCGAATGTTGTCCCAAACGTTCCCAGTGAAGAGAAAAACGTCTTGGGGAACAAGAGCCAAATGCCGCCGGTACTCCCTGAGGTCAAGCTCCTCGAGAGGCACGCCATCGACGAGGATTTGACCCTTTTGGGGCCGATAAAACCCGAGAATGAGATTAATGATCGTGGTTTTCCCTGCGCCGGTGGGGCCCACAATGGCGATCTTTTCGCCCGGCCGCACCCGGAAGGAAACGCCCCGCAAAACCCAATCTTCGTCGTTATAGGCGAACCAAACATCGCGGAATTCGATTTCACCACGCAGGGAAGGGACGGGCTTTTTCCCGCTGGGCTCCTTGGGAAGATCGAGAAAAAGGAAAATCCGTTCGGCCGCAGCCATCGCGGCCTGAAGCACGTTGTACTCCTCAGAGAACCGCACAAGAGGCTGGAAAAGAATGCGGATGTAGCTCAGGAAGGCGATGAGGCCGCCCAGGGTGAACACCCCAGAAAGAACCCCGCGGCCGCCGTACCAAATGAGGAAAGCCAAAGCCACATTCTGCATCACCGCCACCGCCGGCCCAAAAAGCCCGAAAGCCATGATCGTGCGCATCTGGGCTCGGAAAAATTGGCGGTTCATCTCCTGAAAACGCTTGAGGCTGCGGAGCTCCTGGCGGAAAAGCTGTATTACTGCCATTCCCGAGAGACTTTCCGCAAGATAGGCGTTGAGCTGGGCCAAAATCTTCCGGGCCTCGCGGTAAGCCGCCCGCGCTCTGCTTCGGAACCAGAAAGTCAATCCTCCAATCACCGGCGCGAATGCCAAGAGTAAAAGGGTGAGTTGGGCATTCATGCGGAACATGATGGCCAAAACGCCCAGCATCATGAAGAAGTCCTGGATGAGGTTCACCAGGGCCCGGGTATACATCTCGTGGATGGCGGCCACATCGTTCGTGGCCCGGGTCACGAGCCTTCCCACAGGCTCCCGGTCCAAAATGCCCATGGGAAGACGCAAAAGGTGACCGAAAATCTCCCGGCGCATATCGAACATGATGCGCTGGCCCCCGTACTGCAGGGTATAAATCCGACCATAACCGAGCCCAAAGCGCAGAAGGAGAAAACCCAAGAAAACCAAAGCCAAGAAACCAAGGAGCCGATACTGCGAAGTCCTTAGGCGCCAAACTTCGTCCCGCGGGAGTTTTTTGAGGCTTTCCT
>APCU01000114.1 GCA_000347575.1 Candidatus Caldatribacterium saccharofermentans OP9-77CS
GGAAAGGACCGGGAGAGTTACGAGCAGGAACTTGAGCGAGTTGCAAGTGGCACAGAACCTATAAGTTACGAGGAGAGCGAAGAATACGGGATGAAGATTATCTATGCCCTTGAGGGTGGAGGGATTTTCCGGGCGAATATCAATCTCCCCAACCGGGGTACTATCACGAATCTTCCTCCTCAGTGTATCGTTGAGGTTCCCTGCTTTGTCGAAAAAGGGCGTATTCGGCCTGCTTTCGTTGGGGATTTACCATTGCAGCTTGCGGCACTCAACCGCATGGTGGTGCAGAGCCAGGAAATGGCGGTGCATGGTATTCTTGAAAAGCGCAGGGACTACATATACTATGCACTCTATTACGACCCTCTCACTGCAGCGGTTCTTTCGCTCGATGAGATCAAGAAGATGGTTGATGACATGTTCGAGGCAGAGCGAGAATACCTCCCCAATGAGTGGTATCATTCTTGACAATTCCTATCGCCATGGTATAATATCCCCAGCCCAGAAACGATGAAGGGGATGAGTAGTCAGGAAGGGAATCAGAGAGAGCCAGGGAGAGGTGGGAGCCTGGTATTCCTGACCTGATGAACATGGCCCCGGAGTTGCGGTGACGAAGCGAGAGTAGTGACCGACGGGTGGTTCCCGTTACAGAGCCGCGGTGTAGAGAAGCACCGGCAAGGAGGCTGGCTTCCCCGGAGTCAGCGAAGAAGGGTGGTACCACGAGCACAACCCCTCGTCCCTTCGGACGAGGGGTTGATTTTATGTAGGGGAGGTGTTGCCAATGGGCACGAAGCTTCGAACCTACGAGGAAATCAACGAGAAAATCAAAAAAGGCCAGGTTGTGGTGGTGACCGCAGAGGAAGTCGTAGACCTTGTACGGGAGAAGGGCGTTGAGAGGGTTGCCCGGGAGGTCGATGTGGTCACAACCGGTACCTTCGGAATCATGTGTTCTTCAGGAGCCTTTCTGAATATTGGTCACACAAAGCCCAGGATGAAAATCCACGAGGCGTATCTAAACGGGGTCATGGCCTATGCTGGTCTTGCTGCAGTTGACCTCTATATCGGAGCAACACAACCGGCAAAAGACGATCCTCTGAACAAGGTTCACCCCGGGGAATTCCGCTACGGTGGTGGCCACGTCATTCAGGACCTTGTGGCAGGAAAAGACGTGCTCCTTGAGGCTTATGCCTATGGGACAGATTGCTACCCCCGAAAGAAGCTCGTCACCTGGATTAACATCCGGGATCTCAACGAGGCCTATCTTTTCAATCCCCGGAATGCATACCAGAACTACAACGTGGCGGTGAACCTCTCAGACAAGACCATTTACACGTACCTTGGGGTTCTTCTTCCTCGGATGGGCAATGCAGGATATTCTTCGGCTGGGCAGCTTTCGCCACTTCTGAATGACCCGTATTACCGGGTCATAGGCATAGGGACTAAAATCTTCCTTGGTGGGGGAATTGGGTATGTGGCCTGGCAAGGGACACAACACAACCCGACTGTTGAACGAACGGAACGGGGGATACCCAAGGGCGGAGCAGGAACTATTGCGGTCATTGGCGACCTAAAAGGGATGAGCCCCCACTGGCTCTGGGGGGTGAGCATTCGGGGGTACGGCTGTTCTCTCGCCCTTGGTCTTGGTATTCCAATCCCTATTCTCGACGAAGAGACACTTTACTACTGTTCGGTGAGCGATGAAGAGATTCTGGCTCCTGTGGTGGACTACAGCCACGCTTATCCCTACGGAACGGGGGAAATCCTGGGGTATGTGAGTTATGCCGAACTTCGAAGTGGCAAGATTACAATCGGGGGCAAGGAAGTGCCTACTTCTCCCATGTCCAGTTACAGCAAGGCTAGAGAGGTTGCCCTGACGCTCAAGAAGTGGATCCAGGAGGGAAAGTTCACCCTGACCCAGCCGGTTGCCCAGCTTCCCGGAGTGGAATCGGGTGTACGGTTCAAGAACCTTGTGGAACGCCCTGTTGAAGCCAGTGTGATCATTGGGAGGTAAGGATGATGAACAACAACGGTTCAAAGAAAGTCGTCCTCCGGTTTCCTCAGGAGGTAGCCGATCGTCCGATCGTCTGCGAGCTTGCTTTGCGCTTTGGATTACGGTTCAATATCCTTCGGGCTTCTATTTCTCCCCATCGAGAGGGAATCATGGTGATGGAGCTCATTGGTAGTCGGGATAGGCAAGAGGAAGGCCTGGAATTCCTGAGGGAAAAGGGTGTTTTTGTCGAGCCTTTGAGCCAGGACATCCGTATGGTGGAGGAGCGGTGTTACCACTGTGGTACCTGCGTGGGCCTCTGTCCCACAGGAGCACTCTCGATGGAGCGACCCTCCTTCCTTGTGCGGTATGACCCGGCGAAGTGCATTGCCTGTGAACTCTGTGTCCTCGCCTGTCCAACCCATGCCATGGAGGCGCTCCTTTAAGTGCACCGGTATGTGGAGCGGTGGTATCGAAAGTATATGCAGGCCGGGGATCTTGTGTCCTTCTCGGTGAAGGTGAAGGAGAGCGACCTCTTCATCTTCGCCGAGAAGGACCTCAAAAAGGAAGCGGAGGCCTGTCTTCTTCGGGAGCGAAGGAACCTCGAAGCCTATATCCGTTATGATCCCCGCTTTGCTGAATCGCTCACTCCCATCCCTGTTCCCTCCTTTGCTCCCCGGATATGCCGGCGTATGGGCTGGGCTGCACAGGAAGCCGGCGTCGGGCCAATGGCTGCAGTAGCAGGGGCCATCAATGAAGCTATTGCGGAGGAACTTTTGCCTTTCAGTCCTGAGCTCATCATCGAAAACGGGGGAGACCTTCTTGTAACCTCTTCACGGGATCGCCTGGTGGCCGTTTATGCTGGTGAGGACTCTCCCTTCAGTTTCAGGATAGGCATTCGACTGCGTGGTGGAAGTAGCTGGGGGGTTGCCACCTCTTCAGGGAAGGTGGGGCCTTCTTTGAGTTTTGGGCATGCCGACGCCGTCGTTGTCGTGGCCAAATCTGCAGCTTTAGCTGATGCCTGGGCGACGAGTCTTGCCAACCGGGTTCGGAAAAGAGAAGATGTTGCTTCCGTTTTACGTTTAGCCCGGCGCATTACCTCTTTGGAGGGAGTCGTCGTGATTTTTGAAGACCTTCTTGGGGTGGAGGGCAATATCGAGCTCGAAAAGCTTACCTGAGGCCCTTTTTCTGCTAAAATGAGAAGAAAAAGGGTGGGGGGTAAGGAAACCAGTGTTTCTCCTTCTCCTTGCAGCACTTGCGGTTCTTGCGCTTTATCTCTCGCGTATTGAGGTTCGAGATATTTTCTCCCCAGAGCTCAGAAGGCTTGTCCTTCTTGCCTTTAGATACCTCCGGGAGAAACGATACCGGGAGGCCATCGAGACCTACAACGTTCTTCTTGAGCTGAAGCCGGATTACGCTGAGGGGTATGTGAACCGTGGTAATGCCTATTTCGCCCTTGGAGAGACTGAAAAAGCGCTTGCTGACTACTCGAAAGCGATTGTGCTGCGACCCGATTTCGCCGAGGCCTATAACAACCGGGGGAATGCCTATCTCTCGCTGGGTCGGTTCGAAGAGGCTTTACAGGACCTCTCCCGAGCCTGTGAGCTGAATCCGCGTCTTCCTGAGGCCTTCTTTAACCGGGCTATAGCGCTTGCAGAGCAGGGGAAGCACAAGGAAGCAGTGGAAGACCTCACACAGTGCATTGCGCTGAATCCTTCTGATTCCGAGGCACTCTACTACCGGGCACTGCTTGTTCTCAGGCACAGGGGGTGTGAAGAGCTTGTTGTGCAGGATGTTTCCAGAGCTCTGAGTCTTCGACCTCTTGATCCGAGGCTGTACCTGCTTCGGGGTACCTATTTCTTTCAGAAAGGAGACCACAACAGGGCGCTTGAGGATTTCTCAAAGGTTATCACCCTGCAGAGACAGAATCCCAAAGCTCATTATCTCAAGGGCATAGTCCTGCTTGAGCTCGGGCACTATGGCGAGGCAGTAGAAAGCCTTAGTGAAGCCATTCATCTTGATCCGGCCCTTTTCCGGGCATATTTTGCCCGTGGTCTGTGCTTTTACAGGAAAGGAGAGTACGAGAAGGCCCTTGAAGATTTTTCCGCGGCGATTCTTCTGAACCCTGCTTTCCTCAGAGGGTATGCTTTCCGGGCGCTTACGTACAGGGCTCTGGGACAGTGGGAGAAAATGGAGCAAGACGTGTCACACCTAAAAGAGCAGGGTTTTCCATGGAGCGTATTTCTCGAGAGAGAGGGAATATTGCAGGAGGGTTGTCCCGGAGAGGAAATCGGGGTTTTTGACCAACTGGGGAGTGATGTCCTGGTGATGGAGTATGGAGGAGCCACGTGAGGGACGTTGTTCTTTCTGTGGAGAAAAGTCCTTTCTCATCGCCGATTTCCTGGGCCTTTGTCGCAGGTGCATCATTGAGAATTTCTCCCAGGTGCGTTCCCATATTCAGGAGGTTCATCGTCGGGCTCGCCAGTCTTTTGGTCTTCCCTATCCGGCGCCTTCAGGGACTTCCCGGTGCAGGATCTGTGTTCATACCTGTGCGCAGGGAGAGAAGAGTTTCTGTGGTCTGGTTGAGGAAGGGAAACGTTGGGCGGGAACACCAAAAAGAGGTCTTCTGGAGTGGTACTATGACGACCTTCCGACGAATTGCGTGGCAGCTTCTGTTTGTCCTGAGAGGAAACACTTTGGGTACCAGAACCTTGCCGTCTTCTACGCAGGATGTTCCTTGAATTGCCTTTTCTGCCAGAACTGGCATTTTCACCGCCTTCTTGCCGAGCGGAAACCTCTTGCAAGCGTTGAAGACCTCCTCAAAGCACTACACCCCCGAGTTGCCTGTGTGTGCTTTTTTGGTGGGGATCCAGCGCCTCAAATAGCCCATGCCCTTGCATTTGCCCGAAAGGCCAAGACAATGGTTCGTGTTTGCTGGGAGACCAATGGGACAGTGCATCCTGAAATCCTCCAGAGGATGTACAAGCTTTCCTGCGAAAGCGGAGGGATTCTCAAGGTGGATTTAAAGGCCTTTGACGAGCGTATTCACTTCGCCCTCACCGGGGTGACGAATCGCAGAACCCTCGAAAACTTTGCTTGGCTTGCCGAAGAAAGCAAAAAGCACGAAAGGCCCACTGTTGTGGCGAGTACTCCCTTAGTACCCGGGTATGTCCCTGAGGAGGAAGTGGAGCAGATCGCCCTTTTTATTGCCCGCCTTAACCCTGATATTCCCTACGTCCTTTTGGGTTTTGCGCCGAATTTCTTCTTCGATAATCTCCCGACGACGTCCGTTCGCCATGCCGAGGAGGCGCTCAAGAGGTGCCAGGGGGCAGGGTTGAAGAACGTCCTTATAGGCAACCGATTCCTGCTCTCTCAGTGGTACTAAAAAACTGCGGGTCCCAACAAACCCCTTAAGTCCCAATTTTTGCTTCAGAGGCCGGAGCTCTGCGACCTCCGTAGGAGCATCAGGAAGAACCCCTCAGCTCATTAGGACCTCGAGATTCCTCGGGACCCGCAATCTACACCACAGGCTCCAGCAAACCTTCCGCTGCAAGACCCAGCAGCTTGAGGATTCCCTCTTCTGCCAGCTCCCCAACTTCCAGCCTCCTGAAACCTGTGGCA
>APCU01000115.1 GCA_000347575.1 Candidatus Caldatribacterium saccharofermentans OP9-77CS
GAGCTTCCCTTTCCCCAGGAAGGGGAATTCCTCCCGGAGTCTTTGAATTCCCTCCACAAGCTCTGAGGTCCACTGGGGCTTCCGAACCTTTTTGGGTCTTCTGGATTTATCCTTCCGGGCTTTTTCGAAAGTCCATGGACTTGAGCGAGCTTCCCGATGGCATTCCTCGTGGGGAAGCTCGAAAGGTGAGGATCTCCAGAATATGCCTGAAGCATCCTTGTTCCCTTTGTGCTCCCCTTATACAGGTGCAGGGCCTTGCTTCTCTTGAGGTTTTCGACACTGAGTCAGGATACAGGTCTCCCTCCCTTTTTGTCTACCTTACCCACCGCAGATCTCTGTGAACCTATCCAGAGAAAGCACCAGCTTGCGCCTTGAAGATTCCCAAAACGGTGGTATAATTTCTCTTGGGGATGAAGCCCCCCTTTAAGTGCCCTTGAAGGGCTGATGGCTTCTACGGAAAATGTAGAGCCATCAGCCCTTTTTTTATGCAGGTGGGCCGGGACAGGTCTTCGGGGGCAGTGTTCCTGGACAGGAGGTTTTTTGCGACATGGGGGTTATCAGCGTCCTCTTTCCTGAAGGGTCAAAGAGGGAGCTATTGCAGAAAGTACCTCCTTCTGAACCTGATTTCTTTGTCGACCTCGGTCTTGACCAAATTGTCAACACCCTGACCGCCAGTCGGGAAGAAGAGTACCGTCTTCGGGTTTTCTTCTTTCTCCCCTTGCAGGACATTGAAGCCATTCGTTACCGTCAGGAGGTCATGCGTGACCTCGAAAACGAAAACCTCGCAGAGAGCATCAGGACCTTTTCTCAGGGGATGCATGCCGTACGCACACAGCTTGCACTGAGCAAAAAGCTCTATTACAAGCATAACAAAGAGGGGTGGTTTCTTGAAGCGGTGGCAACATACTGCGAGACAGTTGAAAAGCTCGTACATTCCCTCTCATCCTCAGCGATACAGTCCCATGGTCTTTGTGCTTTTCGGGAATACCTCCTTAGGTATATTCGCTCCAGCCGCTTCGTGACTCTCAAGGAGGCCACGGAGAAGTTACGACACGATCTGGCAGATGTAGAGTACTGTCTTATCATCGATGGGGGTCGCGTAAAGGTCCGAAGGTACGAGCAGGAAGCGGATTACAGCAAAGAAATTGAAAAGACTTTCGCGAAATTCAGACAGGATGCGGCTAAAGACTACAGGATTCAGTATCCACAGCGTGTGGAGATGAATCATGTTGAAGCGAAAATTGCAGAGCTTGTGGCCAGGCTCTTCCCGGAGGTGTTCTCCTCCCTTGAAGCATACTGCGCAGAGAACGCCGACTTTCTCGACGAGACTGTTGCAACCTTTGACCGAGAAATCCAGTTCTACCTGGCCTATCTTGAGTACATCGCACCTCTTCGAAGAAAGGGCCTCCAGTTCTGCTACCCCGAGGTATCTGACACCTGCAAGGACATCTGTGCCCATGAGACCTTTGATCTTGCACTGGCCTACCGATTGATGAGTGAGGGGAAAACGGTTGTCACGAATGACTTCTTCCTGCAGGGAAAGGAGCGGGTATTTGTGGTATCCGGTCCCAATCAGGGAGGGAAAACAACCTTTGCCCGGACCTTTGGACAACTTCACTACCTGGCCAGCCTGGGATGCCCGGTACCTGGAAAGGCCGCACGCCTCTTCCTCTTCGATCGGATATTCACCCATTTTGAGAGAGAAGAGGATATCAAGAACCTCCACGGCAAACTTGAGGACGACCTGGTTCGAATGCACACCATCCTCACCCAGGCAACCTCAAAGAGCATCATAATCATCAACGAAATCTTCAATTCCACCACCCTGCACGATGCCCTGCTGCTCAGCCGAGAAATCATGGAACGAATCCTCCAGCTCGACGCCCTGTGCGTCTGGGTAACGTTTGTTGTGGAACTGGCCTCTTTGAGCGATAGGATTGTCAGCATGGTCAGTACTGTCTCCCCGGACAACCCCAGCGTGCGGACGTACAAGATCCTTCGAAAACCCGCCGACGGTCTGGCCTTTGCCCTGCTCATTGCGGAAAAATACCGGCTCACCAGAGATCAAATAAAGGAGCGGATCAAACCATGAAGGTCTTCCTCATGTTCCGCGATCACAATTTCACCCTAAAGAAGCAACGTTCACCTCTTGCGGAAGAACTCGTGAAAGACCTGGAACTTGCCGTTCTCTGGGAAGCCATGGCACTTGGAGACGACTATCTCTATGAGGTTGCGCGGGAAGCCTTCCTTGCAAGCTGCAGAGACATCGAGACCATCCTCTATCGTCAGAAGGTCCTTGAGGACTGTATCCGCAACGCTTCTATCGTCAGGGACATGTATGCCCTGGTGGTGAAGGCCATAGAGATGAGGAAAAGGGCGTACCTCTCGGGTATTTTTTCCCGTTACCCGTCCTCCATTCTTTCTGGCGCTGTGGGGCTTCTTGAAGTTTTCGTCGAAATGCTCAAAGAGCTCAGAAGTTTTGCCGACCGGTATGCCCACCGATTCACGTCAGAAGGTTTCACAAGGTTTTTCGCCATGTTGCAGGAAGAGCTCGACGACGCTTACCTTGCGATAGTCAAGGAGCACCTGAGGGAGCTGAGGTTGAAAAGGGGAGCGCTCATCAGTGCCCGGCTGGGAAGGGGCAATGTGGGCGAGGAGTACACTCTTCGGAAACCCCAGGACTCCAGAGGTTGGAGAGCACCGTGGCAGAGGAGATCCCCGGTGTATTCCTTCTCTATCGACCCCCGAGATGAAAGCGGAGCAAGAGCCCTGTCAGAGTTGAGAGACCGAGGAGTCAACATTGCAGCAAATGCCCTGGCCCAGTCGGCAGACCACGTGGTGAACTTCTTTGAGTCTCTCCGCCTGGAACTGGCCTTTTACGTCAGCTGTCTCAACCTTTACGACCAGCTCACCGCCCTTGGCGAACCGGTGACGTTCCCCGTGCCTTTCCCCAAAGAAGAAAGGAAACACCTCGCCTCCGGACTGTACGACCCCTGTCTTGCTCTGGTGACAAAGAAGAAAGTGGTGGGGAACAACCTCGATGCCTGTGGAAAAGACCTTATCATTATTACCGGAGCGAACCAGGGTGGGAAATCAACCTTTTTGCGCAGTATAGGCATTGCACAACTTATGATGCAATGTGGCATGTTTGTCCCCGCCGAATCCTTCGGTGTTAACCTCTGTGAGAGGCTTTTCACCCACTTTCGACGGAGAGAGGACACGACCCTGAAAAGCGGGAAACTTGACGAGGAACTCAAGAGAATGAGCGATATCGTCGATGAACTCACCCCGAATTCCATGGTGCTGTGCAACGAGTCCTTTGCTTCGACAAATGAGCGGGAAGGTTCAGAAATCGCCCGCCAAATCGTCAGCGCGTTTCTTGACAGACGTATCAAAGTGGTCTTTGTAACACACCAGTACGAGTTCGCCCGCAGTTTCCTCGTCCTGAAAATGGACAACGTCCTCTTCCTGCGTGCCGAGCGAGAAAGCAACGGAAAACGAACGTTCAAAATCGTTGAAGGTGAACCCCTGCAAACAAGCTACGGAGAGGACGTATACAGGAAAGTTTTCGAAACATCAGAAAATGAACTTCCCGAAAAAAGCTCTCTACAGCTTTCCTGGAGGTGAAGTGATGAGGCATCTGCGCTCTTTTAAAGAGGGTACGGCAGTCAGCCTCTGTAGGTCCTGGAGCGGGGATTGGAACCTTTGAGTAACGGAGGGATTCCCATGCGTCAGCAGGAAGAACTGGTACCTAAAAAGGCAAAGGACCTTTCTGTTCTCTTTGAAGAAGCCATCAAGGAACTCGAGGCCCTGGGATCCGAGTTTGAGAACGAGCGAAAGGCCCTGAGCAATCTGAAAGAAAGGCTGCTTCAAGAACGCTTTCACCTGGCGGTTCTTGGGCAGTTCAAGCGGGGAAAGAGCACGTTCATCAATGCCCTTCTTGGAGAAGAAATACTCCCCACGGCAGTGCTTCCCCTAACGGCTGTGCCCACCTTCGTTCTCTTTGGCCCCAGGGCTCGAGTGCGAGTCCTCTTTGAGGAGGGGAAGGAGGAAACGTGGGAGGGAGAAGACCCGGAAGAACTCCTGCGTTTTCTCTCCCAGTTCGTCACCGAAGCAAGAAATCCGGAAAATACGAGGAGTGTGTCCCAGGTCGAGGTATCGTACCCCTCTCCACTCCTTGAGGCCGGGGTGGTGCTCATTGATACCCCTGGGATTGGGTCAACTCTCCGTCACAACACTGAGGCCACACTGAACTTCCTGCCCCAGTGCGATGCAGCAGTCTTTCTCCTTTCCACCGACCCCCCGGTGACCGAAGCGGAGGTCGAGTTTCTGCAGTCCGTACGTTCCAAGGTTGCCCATCTCTTCTTCGTCCTCAACAAAGTGGATTACCTTAAAGAGGAAGAGGTGACCTCCCTTTTCTCCTTCATTAAGGACGTGCTGCGAAAGGAAGCAGGAATAGAGGGCGAACTCCCCATCTTCCCTGTTTCGGCCCGGCTGGCCCTCGAGGGGAAGAAAAAGAACGACCCGGACCTCCTCCACCGAAGCGGTATCCCCAAAGTCGTACAGTACCTCCTGACTTTTCTTGCTCAAGAGAAACGCGATACCCTTCAGGTTGCCCTGGCAAAAAAGGCCGTCGACGTCCTGGACAATCTTGTAATGCACCTGCGCCTTGTGCTCCGTTCTTTAGAGATGCCACTTCGCGACCTCGACGAGCGCTTGCGAATTTTCACCGAGAAAATTCGGGAGGCAGAACGTCAACGCGTTCAGCTTGGAGACCTTCTCTCCGGCGAGAGAAAACGAATGGTAGCACTGCTTGAAGAACAGGCAGAACACCTTCGACAAAAAGCCAGAACCCACCTCTTCACAGTTGTCGAACAGTGCCTGGCCACGCAGCACACTCACCCCGAAGAGGCAATTCGGACCACCCTCGCCGAAGCCATCCCCGCCTTCTTCGAGCGCGAGCTGAGCGAAATCGCCAGCGCATTTGCGAAGAGGGTCGCTGAAGTTCTCGAGCCTTACGAACAAAAAGTCCAGGAACTCGTTGAAACCGTTCGACGAACGGCGAGTGAGCTCTTCGACATTCCCTACACTTCACCAAAAAGCTCGGAGACCTTTGCCATGTATCGACGGCCCTACTGGATAACCCACAAATGGTATACTCACTTTAGCTTCCTCCCTGAAGGAGTGCTCTCGGCACTGCTTCCGGCAAAGGTCCGTCAGGCAAAAATCGTTCGCCGGATCCAGCAGGAAATCGAGGAACTGGTGACCAGTAACGTGGAAAATTTGCGCTGGGCAACGCTGCAGAACCTCAATCAGACCTTCCACCAGTTCTCTGAAGCCCTGGAAGAACAGCTCGAAAAGACCATCGCCGCAACCTACGGCGCCATCGAAAAAGCCCACCTCAGGAGAGTGGAAAAAAGCCAGAACCTCCAGGCAGAGATCGCCAGTCTCAGCGCCGCCTCTCGGGTATTCACGGAACTCCAGGCCGAATTTGCTTCCTTCACACAGTACCGGAACCTTTAGGCTCTGACTCGCCTTTCACGTAGAGGAAAAGGCGCAGAT
>APCU01000116.1 GCA_000347575.1 Candidatus Caldatribacterium saccharofermentans OP9-77CS
CTGGACAAAGGAACCACGGCAACCCTTGAAGCCCGTTACGACAGCGTCACACCTTCTGGTGTTCCACCCTACAGCGTCCTGGCTCAGCTCGATTGGGACATGGCAGAGAACACCACTCTTACCCTGAGCTACGAACTCAACACCTTTGATGCAGGCGACGACTTCGGTCAGGGGAACATCGTCGACGCAGCCGGTACCATCACTGCAGAGCTTACAGTCAGCTTCTGAGCACTGGATGCTGCGCCCCCCGGAGTTCCGGGGGGCTTTTTTTATACCCCTCTTTCCGGTATAATGCCCTCCAGGATGTCCGTTCTGGCGACCCTGGTTCAATGGAAGAACACCCTTTTGGGGAAGCTCTGGCGGAAGTTCGACCCTGTTTTTGCCCGGTATCCTGTGGACGTCTTCTTCCCGCAGGGGGTCTTTTTTGATGGGGAAGTGGAGAGCGCATCGCTCATCCGGGTTGAGGGGGAGGTCAGGGGGAGCATCCGCTGTCCTGTAGTGGTCTTTGCGGCAACTTCTAAGGCCACGGTGGAGGTTGCATCCCGCTGCCTCTACATCGAGGGGTATTGTCGGGGAGTGTTCCGGAGCGACATGCTCTATCTTGCGCCCTCAGGGCATGTGGAGGGAGAAATCCATACGGAGACTCTGTACATCGAGGACGGAGCACGGATGCGGGGGAGAATCTGTGTGGGAGGACACGGCGAAACCCATGCAGCTTGGGAAGCTCTCACCTCGTGAGCTTGAGAGGCTGGTGTTCCCTTTCCAGGGGAGAAAACGCGAGGAAGTCCTCTTTGGGGCCCATCTTGGCCGGGACTGCGGGGTGCTCCATTTCTCGGGGCTTTTGCTTTCCCTTACCTGCGATCCCGTAACGGGGACGGCAAAGCACGCAGGAGCTCTGGCCCCGCACCTTGTGGCTAACGACCTTATTGCCTCCGGGGCAGAACCGGTGGCGCTCCTTGTGAGCCTTCTCTTCCCGCCGGAAACCAAAGCCTCAGCAATTGAGGACACCATGAGAGAGCTTGATGCTGCGGCCTCTTCCCTGGGCTTTGCCATTCTTGGAGGACACACCGAGATCACCGATGCCGTTTTGCGTCCGGTCATCCACTGCACCGGGGTTGGGAAAATCGCCTCTTCCAGCCCTCCTGATGTGACCAGGGTTTCTCCAGGGGATTTCATCGTGATGACCAAGGGGGCAGGAATTGAGGGAACGGGGATTCTCGCCCTGGAGAGGGCAGAAGAGCTCCGTGGGGTGTTCTCAGAGGAAGAGCTCAGAAAGGCTCAGGATTTCCTCAAGAAGGTCAGTGTCCTCCCTGAAGGACGGGTTGCCCTGGCCTTTTCTCCTCACTGTCTGCACGATGCCACTGAGGGTGGGGTTCTGGGGGCCGTCTGGGAAGTCTGTGCTGCGAGGAATCTTGGGTTTGTCATCGACGAGTCGAAGGTTTTCGTGTTTCCCGAAACCGAGCGGCTTGCCCGCCATTTCGGCCTTGACCCCCTCCGCCTCATCTCAAGCGGGACGTTACTCATTTTCACCCCAAAACCCCAACCCCTCCTTGCCGCACTGCATGAGGCGGGTATTCCTGCGGGAGTCATCGGGCAGGTGACCGGGAATAGCCGTGTGCTCCTTCGCCGAAATGGCCAGAGAGAGGAGATTCTCGAGTGCCCTCAGGACGAGCTCTGGCGCATCCTCGAAAGGGAAAAATAGGGAAGGTGCTTTTCCCCCACCGGGGGACCATCTGGGGAGTGATGGGAGCGGTGGTCTTCCTCTTTGCCCACCCTCAGGCGTTGCTTTTTTGGCCCGGCGTGTCCTGCATCCTTGGAGGTGAGCTTTTGCGCCTCTGGGCTTCAGGGTACATCAAGACCTACCGTGGCCCCATGGAAGAAGTTGAAGAGCTTGTCACTTCCGGCCCTTATGCGTACCTGCGGAATCCTCTCTACCTTGCTAACGGCATCATTGGCTGTGGGGTGGTGCTCCTTTCGGGAATCCTCTGGGCTTTGCCGCTATTTCTTGGAAGTTTCGTGCTCCTTTACGGGTCCATCATCAGGGCCGAAGAGGCGTTCCTCGAGGAGAAGTTCGGTGCAGCCTACAGGGAGTACGCTGCGTCGGTCCCCCGTTTTGTCCCCCGTCTTTTGCCCTATCCGAAACGGAAGGGGACCTTTGCTCCAAAAGTCCTGTGGGAGAAGGAGTCCACAACCCTCCTGACCCTTGGCCTTGTCGTTCTCCTCTTCTACCTCCGGGGTTTTGGTGTCCTCCGGGTGTTAGACCGTCTCCTGGGCCTTTAGGTCCACGAGAAGCCGCACGTTCTTGAGGACGATCCCGGTCTGGCGCTCAATCCGTTCCCGGACCTTGGTCTGCACGAGGTTCGAAAGCTCAGGAATAGCAGCATCGGTCCGCACCACAAGATGCAAAACCATGCAGGCTTCCCTTCCCATCTTTTCCACCCGGGGAGTCACGGAGACGATTTCCTGGAAACCCCGGAGGGCCTCCCGGGCAAGGGCTTCCAGGGAGTCAAAAGAAACCCGAATTTCCCCCTCTTCAGTCCGGTAGGTGAGGAATCTCCCGCCCCTGGGGAGGAGAAAGCGCAGAAGCGCCACAGCCCCTGCCACAAGGAGCACAATCCCCACAACGCTCAGGGCCCTGGTGAGGAGATTCATGTGGAGGAGGGTGTAGAAGTTCACCATCCACTCCTGGAGGGCAAGGAGGGACACGACGTTGAAGAAGAACACCCCCACGCCCACGGCAAAAAGCAAAAGCAGAATACCCACGACTCCCAAAACAACCTTCCCCCAAAGCTGCATGGTCATCCCCCTTTATTTCCTTGTAGTCTCCTCGCGGAGTTTGTCGATGAGCCTTGAGGCTTCTTCTGCCGAAAGGCGGGCAAGGAGAGCCTCATCCACTGATTTCCCCTGGCTCTTCAGAAGGTCCCGGATGAAACTCTTCTGTCGTTCGGTGGCAGGGCGAAAGGCCTCGACCGTCTCTTCCTCCTCACCCTCGTAGAGGTACAGTCCCACGCCAAGGAGNGTGGCGCACTTTTTCAAGGCGTCGGAGGCTGCNGCCTTCAGGTCNTCCCCAAGGTCCACGAAGGACCCATCGGGGTTATAGGCGATGGCCTTGGAGCCGAACTGCTCCTTCACCACACCCCCGCAGCTCAGTCNCCCCAGAACCCACACGTATCCATTCTCCAGGTCAATGTGCTTCTCCTTGACTTCGAAGGACCAGTCTCCGTCAAAGGCCTCGTTGAGGCGACGAATGACCGAAGCCGTCTCCACATAGAGGATGGTTCCTTCCCCCCGGCCCTGGCCGGCTCTTCACCTCTTTGCGGGAAAACTTCTTTTCAAGGATTTCCCGGTTTTTCATGGGCATCACCACCTTCTACAACCAGAAAGTCCCCGTTTTCTTCCGCTCTCACGGGGATGAAACCTTCTTCAGCCACGATGTATTGCCCTTCCTCACTCAGCGCAAAGGCAATGAAATCCCCGACGCTTCCCTCAGGAGGGCGGGCAAGGTAGAGGTAAAGAGGACGGGAGAGGGGGTATTTCCCCAGGCGAACGCTCTCTTTCGTAGGGAGCACGCCCTCAAGGGCCACAACCTTCACTTTTTCCCGGACATACCCAAGGCCCACGTACCCGATGCATCCTGGAGAAGAGGAAACTTCCTGGAGAATGGTGAGGTTTGAGACGAGCATGAGCGCCGAGGGGGTGAGTTCTTCGCCCCGGAGGATGACCCTGTTGAAGACCTCAAAGGTGCCCGAGGCAAACTCCCGGGAGATGGGGACAACAGGCACCGGAGGCCCCCCAAGGTCCTTCCAGCTTCTGATATCCCCGGTGTAGATTCGCCGAAGGTTCTCAAGGGAAAGGGTATCGATGGGGTTCTCCGGGTGAACAATGACGGCGATAGCATCATAAGCGATGACCACCGGAATGAGGTCCTTACCCCGGGCACGGGCTTCCGCGACCTCCTTCTCCTTAGCTTCTCGAGAAGACATGGCGATGTCCGTGATGCCATCAAGGAGTGCCGTAATGCCCACGCCTGAGCCGCCACCACTCACGCTGATGTCCACTTCAGGGTGCTTTTCCATGTACTTTTCCGCCAGGATCTGAACAAGAGGCAAAACAGTGGTTGAGCCCTGGATGGCTATGCGCTCCCCCGCCCAGGCTAGGGAGAACAAAAGACTCAGGATGATTCCGATGCAGAGAGCATTTTTTGGTAAAAGCATACGTCCATCCACCTGCCGAACTTGAACCCCGCCTCTTTCAAAACCCCCCGGAGCACAAAGCCGAGTTTCTCGTGGAGCCGGATGCTTGCAATATTTTCACTGGCAATAACGGCTACGATAGAGTGGTAGGAGAGACGTCTGGCTTCTTCAACGAGGTAGCTCAAAAGCTCGTACCCGATGTGCTGCCGGCGGAACTCCCGACGCACGTATATGGAGTCGGTCACCGTGTACTGGTAACCTTCCCGGTCAGAATACGGGCTCAGGCACGCCCAGGCAACCACAAGCCCCCCTTCTTCGGCGACAAGCAGTGGATACCGTTCGTTGTGGCTTTCAAACCATCGAATCTGTTCCTCGAGCGACCTGGGATAGAGATGGAACGTGGAAATGGTGGTGAGCACCGCCTCGTTGTAAATCTCCGTTATGGCGGGGAGATCTTCCTGTCGCGCCCGCCGGATAACCAGGGTTTTCTCCTTCATGGCGTTCATATTGTAGCAGAGCGGGTGGTATAATGAAAGAAATGCGAAGGGGGGAAGAAGCGATGAAGCGAATCTTTTTTGTTGTGCTCACCCTCAGCCTCCTTTTTGCGGCTTTGGCCTTTGCCCAGGACGAAGCGAAGCTCCTTGCGGAGGCTGCTTCGCTCATTGAGGCGGGGAAAATTGCCGAGGCCCAGAGAATCCTTGAGGACGTGCGGCTTGCCCTCTGGAACAGGGCCCCCATGGTCTGCCCGGTGTACTGCTTTGTGGAGGGGGAGCCTGAGAGCTTTGGCGTGTACCGCAAGCGCATCTCCAGTACTTTCGTTGCCGGCGAGACCATGTACGTCTACGCCGAGCCCAAAAACTACACCATCCTCAAAGAAGGCGATATCTACCACGTTTTCCTCACCGTGAGCTATGCGGTGTACGATAAGGACGGCAATTACCTCGGAGGCGAGGACCCCTGGGAGAACTTCCGGTATCTCATCCAGAGCCCCGTATTTGAGTTCTTCCTGTCGCTTTCCTTTAACTTCACCATTGACCCCGGGGAGTACGTTCTTGAAATAAAGGTGAAGGACCGGCTCTCCGATAAAGAGACGAGCTTCCGGCTTCCCTTTAAAAGAATCTAAGGTTCTTTTGGCCGAAGAGGGACACTGCCGGTCTTTTCGCCCGGTGTCCTTTCGTCACCCGGAGAGAGTCTGGGGTCGTGACTTTTGCAAAGCATGAAGACGGAAGGGGTGCCTGTGAGATAGCGGGAGAGGACAGGTCCCTGTTGGGGTGAAGAGTCGCAATTCCACAAGAAGAGGCTGGGTAAGCTGGATTTTCCGAGAACGCAGAACAGGAATGGTCAGAACTCC
>APCU01000117.1 GCA_000347575.1 Candidatus Caldatribacterium saccharofermentans OP9-77CS
GCCGGTCGGGAAAGTGATTTTGCGGGCCTTTCAGCAGGGTGGCAGCGTAGTCGTTCAGGTCGAGGATGACGGCAGGGGTCTTGACCCGGATAGGGTCCGGGCAAAGGCGGTAGAGAAGGGTTTTGCAAGCCCTGAAGAAGTTCTGAAGCTCAGCGATGAAGAAGTGGTCAATTTTGTGTTCCTTCCTGGGTTCAGCACTGCAGACAGAGTCAGTGAAATATCAGGACGCGGAATAGGCATGGATGTGGTAAAGGCAAACATCGAGAGCATTCGGGGAGAGGTGAAGCTTGTCTCACAGGCAGGTAAGGGAACCACGGTGGAACTGAAGATCCCCCTTTCTCTCTCTGTTGTTTCCGGCCTCGGTGTCCAGGTAGGGGGGGAAGAGTTTATTCTGCCCCTTGAGAATGTAGAGGCCCTTCTAAAGGTTCCGCTTGGAGACGTCCATAACCATCATGGCGTTGCTTTTGTCAGGGTACGGGATGACATCATACCGCTTCTTTTCCTCAGAAACCTTCTCCTGCCTGGTGCTTCCCGGGGAACTCCAGGGGACGCCATGGTCCCTCTGGTGCTTCTCCAGGTGAGCCAGGGGAAGTGTGCCCTGGCGGTAGATGGCTATACGGGGGAGGGAGAATTCCTTGTCAAGCCCCTTCCAAAGTGTGCTTCTGCCTGGGGGCTCTTTTCTGGAGCGACGATCCGGGGTGACGGAAAGACGATCCTTATCCTGAACCCGGAGCGCCTGGTGGAACTCTTGGAGGATTGACGTTCGATGGCAAAGGTTCTCGTCTTTGCCAACCATAAGGGAGGGAGTGGGAAGACAACCACTTCAGTCCACACTGCCTTTGCCCTGGGGGACAGAGGATTCAGAGTTCTCCTCGTCGACCTGGATAGTCAGGCCCATGCCACTCTCTATGCGGGAATGTTGCCCTACAAGGTGAGTAGAGGAATTTTTGAGGCCCTCTGTGCTTTTGTCGAGGACGGAGTGGTTATGAAGGAAGTTATCCACAAAAGCTTTTGTTTCGACCTCCTTCCCTCCAGCGAGGAACTTGGCGGTTTCGAAGCAAAGTTTTCCTCGTTCCCCCGTCGGGAAGCCATAGTGAAGAATTTCCTTCTCGAGGTGGAGAAGGAGTACCATTTTGTCCTCATCGATACCCCTCCTTCTTTAGGGCTGCTCACCCTGAACGCTCTGGTGAGCGGCGACTTTCTCATCATCCCCGTGAAGGTCGACTTTCTCTCCCTTGCGGGACTGGCCCAGATGATGCGAACCCTCTACCGGGTCAATGCTTACTTTAACCCGGAGCTCCGTCTTCTGGGAGTGGTCCCAACGATGTATGACGGGAGGACGCGGGTGGCAAAGGAGGTTGTGCGACAGCTTCAGGAGAACTTCGGCAAAGAAAAGGTGTTCCTCCCCATTCGCCAGGATGTGAGGCTCATGGAGTCCCCGAGTTTTGGACAGGTCGTCTTTCAGTATGCCCCCCACAGCCGGGGGGCTCAGGACTATCAGGCCTTTGTCGAGGAGGTACTGCAGAGGATAGGGGAAAATGGATAAGGGAAACGGACAGAAAAGACCCCCCCTGGGGAGAGGATTAGCCGAGCTTTTTGGGATTGGCGAGGTTGAGGAGAGAGGCGGTCTCTTCGAAGAGGCAAAGAAGCTCGAGCAAGAAGGAAGGTTCATTGAGGCCTTTCACTACTACCTCCTCTCCTCAAAAAGGGAGGATCCTAGGACAGCTGCCAAAGCACTGAACAATGCTTCCCTGATCCTCTACGAGCACTATGGGGAGAGGGGCCGGGAGTTTGCGCTCCGGTACCTGGAAGAAGCTTTGAGCCTTGATCCTCAGAACCAGCTCATCCGGGAGAACTGGAATGCTCTGCGGGGTGAGGGTGAGGCATGATTGTGGGTATAGACCTTGGAACCACCAATTCCCTTGTTGCCTGGATTACCAGAGAAGGAAGACCGGAGATCATCATCAACGAACGGGGAAGCCGTTTGACGCCCTCGGTGGTCTATTTCAAGAATGAGCGGCAAGTCATTGTTGGAGAGCTGGCCCGTTCCCAGATGCTCCTCTATCCTCAGCAGACGGTTGTGAGGGTAAAACGGAAAATGGGGACCCCCTTCCGCTACAGCATCTTTGGCCGGGAATACACACCTTCAGAGATATCGGGCCTTATCCTGCGGAAGTTGAAGAACTATGCTGAGGCATACCTCGGGAGGGAGGTTGACCAGGCGGTTATCACGGTTCCTGCATACTTTGACGATAACCAGCGTCAGGCGACCATTCGGGCGGCATATCTTGCAGGCATGACTCCGGTGAAGCTTCTCAACGAACCGACGGCGGCAGCCCTGGCCTACAACCTGCATGCTTCCGGGGAGAACAACCTTCTTGTCCTTGACTTTGGTGGTGGGACTTTTGATATTAGCCTGATGCATTTCTCTGAAGGTTTGTTTGAAGTAATGGCCACCGGAGGGAGTACAGAGCTTGGAGGAAGTGACATCGACGATATCCTGGTGCGGTACGTTGTTGATGCGGTGAAAGAAGCCGAGGGGATTGATCTTTCACAGGACCCGGTGGCCCTGCAACAGGTCTATTTCCATGTCGAAAGAGCAAAGATTGACCTGTCCACCGTCCAGGAGACAACCATCGTTATTCCCTATATCGCCCTCTCTGAGAGAGGTCCTGTGCATGTCCGTCTTCCCCTTTCTCGTGAAAGGATGAACAATCTCTGCGCCCAGATTTTTGAAAGAGTCGAAAGCCTCATTGAGGAGACTATTGAAAGAGCCCACCTCACAAAGGATTGGGTGCAAACCATTGTTTTTGTAGGGGGATCCTCGCGAATCCCACGGTTCCGGGAGGTGGTGCAGCGGCTCTTCCAGGGGGTTCCCGTAACCTTCTGTGACAGCCTGAATCCTGACGAGGTGGTGGCGCTGGGGGCAGCGATACAGGCGGGGATAATCGAAGGAAGGATTCGAGAGGTGGAACTCCGTGACATTCTTCCCCATTCCCTGGGGGTCCTCGATGACCAGGGAAACTTTGTGCCTATCCTTGAGAGGGGGACGGTGTATCCGGCAGTTGCTTCGCGCCTTTTCACCAACACCCGTGACGACCAGGAGGAGGCTATTGTGGAGGTCCTCCAGGAAAGAGACGGAGGGAGGCTCATTTCCCTTGGGAATTTCTGTTTCCGTTCAGAGAGGAAGTGGAAGAGGGGGGAGGCGAACCTCGAAGTGGTTTTTCACCTTGACGAAAGCGGTGTGCTGAACGTTTCCGCGGTGGACCTCGATACGGGAAGGACGGAGGAAGCAACCATCACCGGGGGTCTTTGGGGAGACGGAGGGGGAATAGATTTCCCGGAGCGAAGAGGTCCGGGACTTGAAGTACTTTAAAAAGATTAAAAAAACAAACCGGGAGGAGGTTCTTTCAAATGGCGGTCAGCANAAAGCTCGCGGTGCCGGAATCGTATCGGGAGGAGAAGAAAACCGGGATTGCAGTGAAAGAGGAGCAGGAGAACGAACTCGCGCTCCGTAGGGAAATGGCGAGGAGGAGAGCCGAGGAGAAAGCGAAAGCCAGGACACTTGCCAAGCGACAGGCAATGATCGAGAGGATTGCTTCTTCGGCTGCTCAGATGCTCTCTGCAGTGGAAGAGCTGAACTCTGCAGTTGAGGAATTAGGGAAGTCGATGGAGCAGATTGCTGCAGGAGCGGAGCAGGCTTCCTCAGCTGCTGATGAGAGCCGGGCAGCGGTGAGCCAGATCAACGCAAGTGGTCAGAACATCCGTAAACTCGTTTCAGAAATGGTCCAGAGAGTCTCTGCTGCCCAGAACCAGGCTGGTGTGGTGGCAAGTGGTTTGCGGAACCTTATCGAGAACATCCAGGAAGCCGCTTCGAGGAATCAAGAATCCGCTCAGCTTATCAAAAAGCTTGAGGATCAGTCGAATCGTATTGAGGAGATCGTCAAAGCGGTGGTGATGATTGCCGACCAGACGAACCTTCTTGCCCTGAATGCCGCCATTGAAGCGGCACGCGCTGAAGAGCATGGAAGCGGTTTCGCCGTGGTTGCGGATGAAGTAAGGAACCTGGCGGAAATCTCAGAAAACTCGGCGCGACAGATAAGGGAAGTAGTGGGGGAGATCAAGAACGCAGTTCAAAAGGTGGTGGAAAACATTGCTACTATCGTCCAGGATTCAGAGAAACAGGTGGAACTTGGGAAAGAAGTGACCAGGGAGCTCGAAGACATAAGAGAGCGTTTCCAGGAGTTGGTGGAACACATGGCCAGTCTGGAAAGCGCTATAAAAGAAGCCGAGGTCATGAGTGGGGAATTTCTGAAAGTGGCGGAGAACGTTGCTGCAGCTTCCGAAGAACAGGCATCAGCAGCAGAGGAGGCCCGGAAAGCAGTGGCCGAACAGAGCAAAGCTCTTTCGGAGATCAACGTCGCTGCTCAGGAACTCGTGGAGGTTAGCGAAGAACTCAAGACGTCTACTGACGCAACGAAATCGGCTGAAGAAGTGGCGGCCATGTCTGAGGAGCTCTCTGCGAATATTGAAGAAGCTTCCAGTGCTTCTGAAGAAATCGCCAAAGCCCTTCAGGAACTCTCCAGAGGAGCACAGCTTCTTTCTGAGTCTACAGAAAAAGGCGCAGAGATCAGCCGGAAGCTCACCGAAATGATGACCTCTTTCCAGAAGACGGTGGAAGAGGATCGAAAGCTTCTTCTTGAGCTCAAAGATCGTGTAGTCAAGAATCGCGAAACTTCCACCAGGATGATTGATGGTATCCTCCAGTCCACCAAACTCTACCGTGAGACGGCGGCAAACGTCGATGCTCTTGATGAGAAGGCCCGGCGTATCGACAAGATCGTGGACGTCATAGATAAGGTGACCATTCAGACGAATATGCTTGCGGTCAACGGATTCATCGAGGCTGCACGGGCTGGAGACTACGGCAAGGGCTTTTCGGTGGTCGCCAACGATATCCGGAATCTTGCCAATGAATCCAGCCGTAATGTGGAGGAGATTAAGGACCTGGTGCGGGGCATCCAGCGGCAGGTGACCGTGGTGTCTGTGGACATCAACGAATCCGGCAGGAAGGCAGAAGAAGAAGCACTCAGGTCCCGGGAGAGCACGAATGCTCTTGAGAACATCGCTCAGGTTATGGATGACCTGGTGGGCCGCTTTGACGTGATTGCCAGGGAAGTAGACCAGATTGTCTCCGCTCTTGAGGAAGCGCAGAAGGCTGTTGAACAGATCAACGCAGCTGCCCAGGAAGCTGCCTCAAGCATTGAGGAGGCCAGCAAGGCTGCTCAGGAGCAGGCGAAGGGTATGGAGGAGCTGACGAAGGCGATTGAGGAGATCGCAGCAGTGGCCGATGAGCTCCAGTCCGAGTAAGGAGGAGAGAAGATGAAAGGCGGAAAGTACATAGCCTTCGAGATAGACCAAGAAACCTACGCGGTTCCTGTGGGGACCGTGCGGGAGATTGTCCGGGTACCCGAGCTCACTCGGGTACCTCTTGCTCCCCCGTATG
>APCU01000118.1 GCA_000347575.1 Candidatus Caldatribacterium saccharofermentans OP9-77CS
GGGGCTTTGCCGTGGTGGCAGAGGAAGTCCGAAAAACTCGCCGAGGAATCGGCTCAGGCTGCCCAGAAGATTGCCACCCTCATCCAGGAGGTGCAGAGAGAGGCCGAGCAGGCCGTGCGCTCCATGGGAGAGAGCAGAGAGCAGGTAAAGGAAGGCAACAAGGCCGTGGAGAGAGCCCGGATGGCCTTTGCAGCAATCCACAGAGCCAACGAGGTGGTGACGGAGAGGCAAAGCGCATCACCAGTTCCTTCCAGAAGGTGGAAGAGGCTACCCGGAGCATCGCCCAGCTCTCTGAGGAGGTCACGGTCATCTCCCGGGAGAACGAGGAGCGGACGAGAAAGGTCATCCGCATGGCCGAAGAGGTCCACGAGAGCCTGAGCCACGTGGCCTCCATTTCTGAGGAGAATGCCGCTAGTGCAGAGGAGGTTGCCGCTTCCTCTGAGGAGCAGAATGCGGCGCTCCAGGAGGCCCACGGAGCCGTCCAGGAGGTTGTAGCTTTGGCTCAAAGGCTTGAGGAGAACCTGGGACGGTTCAGGATTTGACGTTCTGCAGCGGGCCGCAGGGAAACCTGTGGCCTTACCCCAGGAATCTCCGCAGAAGCCCTGCTTCGACAATGAGTTCAGGAAGCACTCCGTAGTTCTGGTTTTTCACCGCCCTGATGACCCGGGCGGTCACCTCTTTGTGGTCCGGGTCTTCCTCGACAGAGAGGTCCAGAGTACCAGCAAGGTCCAGCGCCTTGAGGATGCTTTCCTTTGCCTCCTCAGGGAGAATCTCGAAAACCCTGGCGTTGAAGTACCGGAGGGCAAGCGCAAGGTCCACCCGAAGGTTTCTGTAAATGCTTTCCAGGGCCTGGAGCTCCTGAGAGGACAGTGCTCCAAGACCAAGGATTTCCGGGGGAAGCCCCATGGAGTAGCAGGCAGAGCAAAAACCAATGGCCCTGGGAAGAGAAACCTTTCCGATTCGCCTCGAGTACCCAAAAAGCCCGATGTGGAGCTTTCTCATGCGCCGTCTGGGGACGTATCTTGCGAGGAGATTGATAATTTCCGCTAACCCTTCGACGGTCCTCTGGTATTCAGAGGAGGTTTTCCTGATGACCTCGAGGGCAAAGTCCTCCTCAAAGTCTTCGAAAGGACGACGAACAAAGGCTTTGATTTTCTTTATGGCCGCAATGACTTCGTCGGTGGGGTTATCGTATTTGAAAGCTGACTGCACCGTAAAAGTCTCTACTGAGGGGTACTCGGAGAGGACATGGTCGACGGTTGCAGGAGAGAGGTTCCCCCGAAAGGGAGGAGAACCGGCGCCAAGGATGGGGTGGATGTCTCTTTCTATACGGTATGAAAGCCTCTCAAGCCTTTTCAGGGCTATTTTGTTGGCTAAGACCGCGGCCACCATGCCGTAGTTCAGCGCAGGGTCAGACCGGGCCAGAAAGACCCGCAGGTGACCTTCATCCTTGTCTTTCAGGTACTCCTTCACGATTTCGTCGGCCCGTAGCATAGTGGGGATGTCTTCAAAAAGGGGAATGACGTGGATTTTTTCAGGCAGAAACTCCCCCACCCATTCCGCCACGGTGATGGATCCGGGGTAAATCTGCTGGTGCTGTTTCCCCTGGATGAAATTTCGGTAGAAGTAGTAGACCCGGTTGAGCTCTTCGGCCGAGGTGGTCATGGGGAGAATCACCTCGAAGATGGGGGCTGGGGCATCGCTTCCTTCAAAAAGCCGTGCGGCGTCCATGGAGCGGGGAATGCTCTCCAGCGCCTCGACGAGGATTTTGGCTTCTTCCTTCTCCACGGATGGATTGGGGAGACGAAGGGTCAGGAAGACATCCTCACCCAGGCGCTTTTTCCGGAAAAAGTGGGGGTATTTGGTGAGGAGTTTCTTCACCACGAAGTCGTCCACTTCTTTTCCTTCGCTATCCCACATCTGCTCATCGCACCCAAGATGAGAGAAGGCGTAGTACGCCTCGAGAATTTCGTCCTCCCCGGACATGTCGGGGGTTTCAGCGAAAAAGGGAAGCGAGGCGTTGTCCGGGTGCTGGGTGGACATGACCTTGGGGATTTTCATCGCTTTTCGCACTCCCGGCTTTCCCAGTTTGGGCTTAACCATAGCAGCAGGGAGGTGTTTCTGTCAAGGGTCACGGTAGGGCAAAAACCGCGGGGAAGAAAGAGGATCCTCCCTGGCGGAGAGGGTGGGATTCGAACCCACGAGGCAAGCTCTCACTTGCCTACTCGATTTCGAGTCGAGCGCCTTCGTCCAGCTCGGCCACCTCTCCACCTATATTGTACTGAAAAATGCACCCGATGGCTACAGGGGATGTAGGTTCCTCTCGTGGAAACGCCCAAAAGGTCCGGAGTCTCTCGGTCCTTGTCGGGCTGTGGTGTGACTTCTCCCTCGCCCTGGTTCTGTCATTTCTTTGCCGGGAGCCTCGAAAAACCAAAGGAGAAAGGAATGCCCTGAAGAACTAAGGACGGTGATTTCCCCTATAGGCTTCAGGAAGAGGTGAACGCCTCAGGGGCGACAGAACCCGTTGGGATGTTGAATAAGACTTATACTGGCGATTATCTCACCGACCAAAGCTTAGGGTGACTGCCGGCCAATGCTCAGGTCACCCACGAGGGATTTTCCAGCAGAGTGTGAAATACGTTCCGGTCGCGTCATTCCAGTCAGGAATGCTGTACACTGTTTCCCTTCTACCACTTTGGCGTACTGATGATGGTATTCTTAAGCCAATTCCCGGTGAGGAGTTAACGAACTTTTACACTTTCTTCGTATTCCCTTTACTTTCACGTAGTATCCTGAGGGCAAACTTAAAGAAAGGAGCTGGTAGGGTGTTCCGAAAACTGTGGGTTTCTCTGTTAGCGGTGGCGCTTCTTTCGTTTGTGGCAGCGTCCTTCGCCTGGGGTTTCGGAATGGTGAAGTTTGCGGTGATTTCCGATCCCCATCTAAGTTATCCTGCCGCCAACACCAAGGACTACGTGAAAATGGAGGATTCTTCGATAGTGCTTTTTAAAGAAGCCATCGACAGTGTGAACGCTATTCCGGATCTCGATTTTGTGATTTTAGCCGGGGATCTCACCAAGGATGCGGAGCCCTGGAACGTGGATTTACTGCGGGAAATGCTTGAAGAAATCCGGGTACCTGTCTATGCAGTTTTAGGGAACCACGAAGTCAGTCCCATTCCCCCCAAGGATAAGGAAGCACCTTTGGCTACGCTTATCGGTGATTCCAAGTACACCGTAGTCTTCGCCCTGCAGGGATTTGGGTTCAACGGTCCACAGAGTTACTGGACTGCCGAACCGGTGCCGGGGCTTTTGCTTGTGGGGCTTGATACCACCAAGGTGGGAAGCTGGGGCGGTAAGGTCTCTCCGGCGCAACTGCAGTGGCTGGAAAACGTCCTTGCCACCAATCGGGATAAGCTCACCATCGTGGTGGGGCATCACCTGCTTGTGCCTTTCCGGGAAGAAGAAAAGAAGCCCGAGTGGAAGAACTTCTACCTCGATAACGCTGAGGAAGTGATCGCCCTTTTCGAGAAGTATCCCCAGGTCTCCTTCTACCTCTGTGGCCACCGGCACGTGAGCACCATTCCAGTGGAGAAAAACGGCATCTGGTACATCGAGAACGCTTCCACAGTTACCTACCCCATGTCCTACACCGTGTACACCCTGACGCCGCAAAAGCTCGAATATGAAGTGGTGCGCCTCAAGGCTACCCCAAAGATCTGGGAAGTGGCCAAAAAGACCATGGCCGAAGATGCCTTCTGGAAACCCACCGAGAGCGCCAGCGCCGAAGAAACCCTGGCGTACGTGGAAGCGGCCGATTTTGTGAAGTTCAGTATGCCGGTTCGGTTTCAGAAATAGGAAAGGGGGTTTGCAGGAATGATCTCTCGGTTTCGGTATCTGGTTCTTCTGGTTGTGTTCATGACCATGTTTTTGGGAAGCGTGGCCTTTGCGGCTGGAGCGAAGTACGTGTTCCTCTTCATCGGTGATGGGATGAGTATGAACAGCGTCACCGCCACCGAGCTCTACCTCTACGATGTGAAACGGGGCGAAAAGGATGCTCCCGGCATCGAGCGGATTTCCTTCACCAGATTCCCGGTGGTGGGTCTTATGAACACCTTCGATGCCGGGCGTTACATCACCGACTCGGCTTCGGCGATCACCGCCATGATGAGCGGCCGGAAAACCCTGGATGGTGTCCTCAACATGGATGTGACGAAAACCGAAAAGTTCACCACTTTAGCCGAAGAAGCGCAGAGAGCGGGGATGAAGATCGGAGACTTAAGCACCGTGTCGCTCGATCATGCTACCCCCGCGGGTCTCTACGCCCACAACCCCTCCCGGAATAACTACTATGACATCGCCCTGGAATTGGCAAAAAGCGGTTTCAATTACTTCGCCGGCGGTGGTTTCCGTCAGCCCACCGGAAAAGAGAAAGATAAAGAGAGCATCTTCGATATCCTCAAAAAAGAGGGGTACACCGTGATTCAGAGCCGCAGCGACTTCGAAAAGCTCACTCCTCCCGCCGACAAAGTGGTGGTGATCAACCCGGTTCTCGATGCTGAAGCCGCCATGCCCTACGCCATCGATCGTGGTGCCGAAGAATTTTCGCTGGCCGAGCTCACCCGTAAAGGGATCGAGCTTCTTGCCGATAACCCCAACGGGTTCTTCATGATGGTGGAAGGTGGAAAGATCGACTGGGCCTGCCACGCCAACGACCTCAGAGCAGCCATCGGGGATATCCTCGATTTCGAGCAGGCAGTGGCCGAAGCGGTGAAGTTCTATGAGAAGCACCCCGAAGAAACCCTGATTGTGGTTACTGCTGACCACGGAAACGGTGGCTTGAGCCTGGGCTATGCGCTCACCGGGTATAACCTCTATCCCCGCAGACTCGACCACCAGAAGGTTTCCTACGAGGTTTTCGAGAAGAAGGTGAAAGAGTACTTCGAGAAAACTCCCGCGGAGAAGCGGAGCCTTGAGGACTTCTGGCCGGTGATTCAGGAACACTTCGGACTCCTGTGGCTCTCGGCTGAAGAAAAAGCGAAACTGGAAGAAGCTGCCAAGGAGCATGCGGAAGCCCGGGAAAAACTGGCCATGGCTATTTCCGATTACGAGCGTGAGAGACTCGAGGAGGCTTTCCAGGCCAGTATGACTGTTTTGCAGGGCGAGAAGTTAGAAGGTGACGAAGCCAAAGTGCTCTACGGCGGCTACGATCCTCTCACTGTGACGCTCACTAAAATCATTGCCGAGAAAGCCGGTTTCTCCTGGACCACTTACTCTCACACCGGTGAACCCGTTCCGGTCTTTGCTCTGGGTGTTAAGGCGGAGCTCTTTGACGGTTACTACGACAATACCGAGTTCTATGTGAAACTCAAAGAAGCCCTGGGGCTTTCGGTGGAAGCCACGAAGACCTATTAGTGGGAGCGAATCCCTCCCCACCTCCCGGACCCCCTTTCTCGAGGGGGTCCGGTACCCTTTTAGAGAAAAAGCATCCTCCTCCGTTCCTGC
>APCU01000119.1 GCA_000347575.1 Candidatus Caldatribacterium saccharofermentans OP9-77CS
AGGTTCTTCGGAAATCGTTCCCTCGTTCCGGAAAAAGCGAGGGATAAAGCGACCGGTCTCATCGTGTCCTTCAGTTCCCCGGTATTTTTCATCCAGACCGTCTAAGGCGTTGGGCTCAAAGCACGCCCACGCCCCTAAAAAATCCTCATTCTCTTCCAGGATTTTCCGTAACATCCCCCTCAGGACCTCCCGCCGGTGCTCCTGCGGGATGGACTCAAAGGCTGAAAATCCTTGAGCCATGGTCCTGGCGGCATTCATGGCCACTTCCAGGATGGCATCGGCTTCATTGGCCAATTCCCTGGCAGTAGCCTCCATCACCGCCCGGGCGTTCTCGTGGGCACGGTTGCGGCTTTGCAGGTCCTGCCACACCACGATACCCAGAAGAGCCGCAACCACCGGGATGAGGATGAAAACGAGCATCTTCCCCCGCACTGAGTGAAAGCCCCGTATCATGGTGCATCCCCCCAAGGTGTTTTTGCCACTATTTTAGCAGGAGAAAATAAAAAATCGTTGCCAACCTGCTCAGGGATATTCCCCTGACGCTCTTTTCTCCCCAACCTCGTTTTTCCTCTGGATGATTCTGGGAAAAGTCAAAGGAAAAAAGTGAACGATGAGAGGAGATTGGCACTGACCAAGGACCAAGGTGGTGTATACTGGAAAAAGCAGCACAGAGAGGAGGGGAGAGGATGAAGCGTTTCCTTCTGGTTCTTTTGTTTCCGGTGTTGCTTTTCCTTCACCGTGGAGGGGTCTTCGCCCTGCCCTGGGAGNACATTGTGCTCATCGATGACCCCGAGTTCGTGCGCCTTGTAGCCGTGCCNAACCCCGANCACCGCCTCTTCTGGGCCACAGATTACGTCCTTGAGGTGNAGGCCCGAAATCCTGCACAGCCGGTTGAGGTTTCGTACCTCATCCTTGCAGGGAGTGCCACTCCCGAAAGACCTTCGCAGGGGGTGGAGGTCCGGGGGAACACTTTCATCGCCGGGTGGGAAGAGGAGAAGCAGCTGTATTTCCACACCGAGGTGGGAGGATGGGCCCGCCCGGAATTCCAGGCTAACCCCCAGTATTTCCCTTTACCCCACTACCGGACCTGCGTGCTCCTTCTTGCCCGCTATGAGAAGGTGTACCTCGTCTTCCTGCGGGAGAACGACGGGTACCTGATGTACCGGGTTTTCCAGGGAGGTCCTTTCACCGAGCTTGAGGTGGATGGTCTTGCCCGGGTGACGAGGGTAGGGGAGGAGTTTGAGGTTCGCTCTCTGGGTGGACCGGTGGAGGTGGGCCTCTGGGCGGAAGGAGCATACCTCCACGACGAGGTTGCCGGCTATGCCCGTCCTGAGTTTCAGGAGAATCCCAAACGGTACCGCATCCCCCACTACGGGATGTTCTTCTTCCTCGTGGCCCGGTATGGGCGGCTCGGGCTCATTGTGGGGAACGAGAACGACGGCTACCTTGGGGCTGTGACCTTCTCCGGTTCCCGTCTCCTTCAGGAGGAACGCATCCCGGGTCTTGGCATCCTGCGGGGGCTGGGAGGGCCGGAGGTCGAGGTTCTGGCCTCAGAAGGTGTTCCGGTGGAGGTCTCTCACTTCTCCTTTGACGGCACCTGCTGGCAGCACGAAGTGGGGGGATGGGCTCACCCGGAGTTTGAACCGAACCCCCAGCGCTTTTCTCTGAAACACTACACCCCCGGATTCCTCATGCTCAGTCGGTACGAGAAGAGTGCCCTGTTTTTCTACAACGAGAACGACGGGCAGCTGGGCATTCTGCCCCTTGCGGGGGATGACCCGGATCTTCAGGCGCGGGTGGTTGCTGCCCAGGGGGATTTTGGGTTCCGTCTGTTTTCGAAGCTCCTTGATGAAGAGACGGGGAACGTCGCCCTCTCGCCTTTTGGCCTTTTTCTGCCTCTGGCCGTAACCTGTGCCGGAGCCTGTGGGGAAACCCAGAAATCCATAGCCCTGGCGCTTGGCCTTGAGGGTCTTGGGCTTCGGGAAGTCCAGGAGGGCCATGCGGCGCTTCTTGGAAGCCTTCACGAGGAAGACCCCGGGGTATTGCTTCACAAAGCCTGCGCCCTCTGGGTCAGGCAGGGTTTGCCGGTCAGGGAGGAGTTCCTCTCCGCAGGCAGGGAGGGATACGGTGCCGAGGTGAGGGTGCTCGACATCAACCATCCCGGAGCCCTTGAGGCAGTGAACGGCTGGGTTCGAGAGCACACTAAAGGAACAATCGAGCAGATTCTCGAGCGTATCGACCCGGAAACGCTTGTGATCGTCACGAGTGCAGTGTTTTTCCGAGGCGCCTGGACGGTGGCTTTCGACAGGGGTGAAACGAGGCCCGGTCCATTTTTCCTTCCCGAGGGAGGAACGAAAACCTGTCTGTTCATGACCCGGTCGGGGGTCTATCGGTACCTTAAGGGAGAGGATTTCCAGGCGGTGGCCATCCCCTACGGAAAAGAAGGACGGTTCGGCATGTACCTCTTCCTTCCCGACCCCGGTGTAGACCTTGAGGATTTCATCCGTTCCCTGAGCTGGGAACGCTGGGAGGCGTGGATGCAAAGGTTTCAAAAGCGGGAGGGGACGGTGAGCCTGCCCAGGTTCCGTCTCGCGTATGGTGCGAAGGAGCTCCGGGATGTGCTGAAACGCCTGGGGATGGGCCCTGCGCTGGTGCCCGGGGCGGATTTCTGCAACCTCCTTGAGGGTGAGGCCTACATAAGTAGCGTCGTGCACCGGGCTTTTGTGGAGGTGCACGAAGAAGGCACCGAGGCTTCAGCGGCCTCGGCCGTGGTGGTGTCGAGGGGAATGGGGGAGACCTTCACCATGGTGGTCAACCGCCCTTTCTTTTTCGCCATACGGGATGACAGGACGGGAGCGCTGCTCTTTCTGGGCGGGGTTTTCGACCCGGAAGACGTTATCTGAGGTCATGAAAGGAAGGCTACAGCGCAGCCCAGACCGGCAATGTACGCCAGGATGACGGCAAGGCGCCTCCCTGAGAACGTGTACGGCTTCTCCCAGGAGGGGATGAAGCCGGGGAAGAGGCGTGAGTCAAGAGCTTCTTTCGTCCTCTCGTAGTGGGTGAGGGCATTCTTGAAAAGGAGTGCTCCAATCTTTCCGCTGTTTCGGATGGCAAGGCGCCAGGTCCGGAATCCTCCCCGAAGACCTATGGTCACCACGAGACGGTGGTATTCCTCTTCAAGGACAAGGATGAAGTGTTCCATGCCCTGGGCGATGGTACAGAACTCCCGAAGTGTCCGGAAGCGTGAGAGAAAGAGGAAGATATCCCCCGGGGGAGTGGTGAAGAGAAAGAAGGTCAGGGCGAAAGCCGAGAAAGCGGCGCGGAGGACCACAAGGAGGACGAAATCCAGGGGGTATTCAAGGAGGAGAACGAGACTGGAACTGCCGACAAAGCCCAGGAGGGTGAGTGTGGAGCGCAGGACCCACCGCCAGGGTGTTCGGAAGAAGAGGTGGAGGGAAAGGAAAAGCCCAATGTTTGCGGCAAGGAGCGCNCCACTTCTTGAGAATCCCAAAAGGACGATGGGGAAAAACACNACGAGCATTTTCTCCCCCGGGTGCATGGTGCGCCCCCGACTTTCACAGGCGAACATCACAACGTGCCGGAACATCAGTGCGTGCTTCGCTTCCCGAGGATGTACCCGATGATGAGCCCTCCTGTAGCTGCCTGCAGGGCAAAAATCAGGGTTTCGATTTCCCCTGAGGGTGGTTCCCAGAGGGGGGAGAACCAGGGGCTGAAATCCGGGGCGATTTCCTGAATGAGTGCCTGGGCTTCTTCATCGGCTCCTGCAAGATCTCCCTGGTGCTGTCCAAGGCGGAGAGAAACGAAAAAGAGCACCACGCAGCAGAGGAAAAGCAGGAGAATCTTCCCCTTCATGCTATCCTCACCCCCAGACGGGTAAGTTCAGCGCCCATTCGGGCCCGGAGGTATTCAAAAAGCGCCACGGTCAAAAGCCCCTCCATGACGGCCAGGGGGACCTGGGTGACGGCAAAAAGGGCCATGAACCTGGCGAAGGAGAGGAGGAAAGACCGTCCCGGAAAAGCCAGGGCAAGCTGAAAAGAGGTAACCACGTAGGTGGCAAGGTCAGCTGTGAAGGCGGCAAAGAAGACGGCCACAGTCAAACGGTATCTTCGCAGGAGCTGGAACACCAGGAATCCTGTGAGGGGTCCCGCAATGCCCATGGAGAGGATGTTGGCTCCCAGGGTGGTGATGCCCCCATGGGCTAAAAGGAGCGCCTGGAAGAGGAGGACAAGAGACGAGAGAAAAGCGGTGACCACAGGACCGAAGAGAATGCTTGAGAGTCCTGTCCCTGTGGGGTGGGAACAGGAACCGGTGACCGAGGGCAGTTTCAGGGCAGAGAGGAGGAAAATGTACGCTCCGGCCAGGGCAAGGAACATTCTGGTGTGGGAATCTTGCATTCTTCGCACCTGCAGAAACCCCAGAAAGACCAGGGGAGCACTCAGGGCGAAGTACACCCCGCACCACAGGGGTGGCAGAAATCCCTCCGAGATGTGCATGGCGTACACGGGGGAAGTGCAAAAGAGAAAACCTGCTGCACTAAAGAGAGCCACGAGAAGAACACGCACAGGGTCCACCTCCTTTGAGGAACAAAAATGCCCCTCCAGAAAGAGGGGCAGAATCTTTGCCATTGCCCTTCCCTCCGAAGGGTTAGCATCGTTGAGGGCAGGTCTCCTGGCTCACGGGTCATCCTCCTCCCACCTTCCCAGGTGTTCCCCAGTGGTTGGGATTCGTCGCCGTATACAGTAGCGGGGGCTGCAGCGGATTTTCACCGCTTTCCCTTTTAAGCCTTAAGGCACCCTCAACGGACGGTATTCACTTTTTGCAACATTATAGATTCTGAAGGGGAATCTTTCAAGGGTTACTACTGGCTCTGGGCGATACCCTGCAAGCTTTCTCAAGGATTTTTGCGATTTCTCCGTGACAGCACCGTCCTGAAGGATTCTCGGTAAGACAAAACCCCTTACTTCCGGCGCCGGTCATCCTCTGGATGTCTTCTAGGGTTCTTGCTCCCTGGCGGATGGCAGAGCGTATCTCCTCTTCCGTGACCCGACTGCAGTAACAGATGTACTTCGGAAAAGCTCCGTCCTTGTACCATACGGGGACCTTGAGGTCTTCTTTTTTCAGGGTCTTCCCAGAGGCATCAAAGTAGACCACCGGGCAATGTGGATTGAGGCAAAGGTGATAAGTCGTCGTTTCGTGTACGGTGTCCCTCAGATTCTCCTTCACCAGGTGCTTCACAGTGATGGCCAGAACGTTCTGACCCTCACTGTGGCATATAGGGCACAACGCCTTCTTCATGGTCTCAGGAACGGAGTTTCTGAAGGGCTTCCTTGAGCTCCTCAACGGTAGGAACTTTCCCGGAGAAGAGCACCGTTCCGTCAACGACCACAGCAGGGGTCATGCGGACTCCCATTTTAGCGAACTCTCTGGGGTCGGCAACATG
>APCU01000120.1 GCA_000347575.1 Candidatus Caldatribacterium saccharofermentans OP9-77CS
AAAATGTTTGAGCGATGTTTTAGAAAAATGAGCGGATGGAGTTGTGGATAACCTGTGGACAAGTTGAAAAATGTCCTCCGTGAGGGGAGAGCACTCCTCGGTGTTTCGCTTTCTGAAGAACAGGAAGAACGGATGCTTCTTTTCGTCCATCTCCTCAACGAAGCCAATCACTTCCTCAACCTCACCGGTTTCAGAACCGAGGAGGATATCCTCGTTGAGGGGGTTCTCGATAGCCTCACAGCTTTTACTTTAGAGGACCTGGTTTTTGTGGGGAAGAGTCTCCTTGATGTGGGGACAGGAGGTGGCATTCCGGGGATTCCCCTGAAAATCGCCTGTCCTTCGCTCAAACTCACCCTGGTTGAGGCCACGGCGAAGAAGTGCCACTTTCTTGAAACCACTCTCCGTGCGCTTGGCCTTGAAGACGTGGACGTTCTCTGTGAGCGAGCCGAAACCCTGGCGCATCACCCATCCCTCCGTGAACGGTTCGACCTTGTCACTGCCCGGGCCCTGGGGGTCTTCGGGAAATCCTGGAGCTCACCGTTCCTTTCCTCCGCTGCGGGGGCTTGGCCTTCTACTACAAGGGCAGAGAGGCCAAAAAAGAGGTCGAAGAAGCCCAAAGAGCCCTGGAGGTACTCCGCTGTAGCATCAGAACACTACGGGAGGTGGCCATCCCCTTCCGGCCCCGCAAGACTACCCTCGTCCTTATCGAAAAGAAAGCCCCCACACCCCTGCCTTACCCTCGTCGGCCAGGAATACCCAAGAAACGCCCTCTGTGAGAGGAGAGTGGACCCCTGGAGTAAAATCCGGTACAATACCTGCTGAGGTGATACCTGTGGCCGTACTGAAAGAGCGAGTCGACAGACTCGAGGAAGCCCTCATGCGCCTTGTGTACGTTCAGCAGAAGACAGAAATCGAAATCCAGAGCCTTAAAGAGGAGATGAAAGCGTTCAAAGAAGAAATGAGGATGTTCAAGGACGAGATGCTGGCCTTCAAGGATGAGATGAANGCCTTCAAGGATGAGATGAAAGCATTCAAGGATGAGATGAAAGCATTCAAGGATGAGATGTTGGCCTTCAAGGATGAGATGAGGGCGTTCAAAGACGAAATGAGGGTTTTCAAAGATGAGATGCTGGCGTTCAAAGATGAAATGAGGGTCTTTAAAGACGAGATGAAGGCCTTTAAAGACGAGATGCTGGATTTCAAGGAATGGTCGAAGAGGAACATCGAAAACCTCAACCGGCAGTGGGGGAACCTGGCGAACAAGCTCGGTACCCTCGTAGAGGACATTTTTGCTCCCTCCATCGATATGGCCTTAGAGAAGTACTTCGGACGCCGTCCCTCTATTGTGGATGTGAAAAAGCTTGTGCGCAAAGATGGGAAAAGCCTGGAGCTCGACATCCTTGCCCTCTGCCCCGAGGAACGAAGGGCCTTCGTCGTTGAGGTGAAAGCCGATCCTGACAGGACCGATTACATCGACCTTTTCTTGAAGAAGCTCGAGGAAATTCCTGTCTTTCTCCCTGAACTTGCGGCATACACCATGGTGGGTATTTACGCTGCGCTCAATATTCGCGAAGAAACCGTCCGCCTTTTGACCAGAAAGGGACTGTACGCCATGGTGGTCAGGGGAGACATTGTAGAAATCATCAACTTCAATCAGGTAGCAGAAAGGAAGAACTTTGGGAAGTGAATGTTCCACGTGGAACATTCACTTCCCAATGCAGAACTGAGAAAAAAGCGTCCGGAGNACCTCTTCGTCCACTGCTTCCCCAGTAAGGCGCTTCATTCCCAAAAGTGCCTCATCGACAAGAACCCCCACCACATCGAGGGATACTTCACCCTCGAGAGCCTTCAGTGCCTCCTCAAGAGACCCAAGAATTCCCGTCAGCTCTTCTTTCTGACGAGCGGTAAGGAGAGCAAGGTCTTCCTCGGGCCCCACGGAATGCTGCACATACTCCACAAGTGCCTGAAGCAGTGCTTCTTTTCCTTCTCCGGTCAGTGCCGAAACTTCAAGAATGGTTTCCCCCGGATAGAGCCTTTCAAGCTCTTCCCGGGAGAGCTTTGGGGGGAGGTCACTTTTGTTGAGGACCACAAGATGGGGTCGACCCCGGATAGAGCGGGCAAGCTCCCAATCCTCAGCTTCCAGGGGCTGGCTCCGGTCGAAAACGGCAATGACGACATCTGCCTGCTTTAGGCACGCCCGTGCCCGCTCCACCCCAATCCTCTCTACAGGGTCATCACTTTCCCGGATCCCTGCAGTGTCCACAAAACGGAAGGGAAACCCTTCAAGGAACACCAGTTCCTCAATAGCATCCCGTGTCGTTCCAGGGAAAGGTGTGACAATGGCCCGGTCCCTCCCCACAAGGAGATTCAGAAGGCTCGATTTCCCAACGTTCGGCTTCCCCACGATGACCACGAGCGTCCCCTCTTCCAGGGGCCTTAAGCGGCTGCTCTGGACGAGTTCTCTGCGGATTTCCTCAGAAAGCCACCGGAGGTTCTGGCGAACAAACCCCACCACGTCATCAATGGGGACATCGGGGAAGTCGCAGGACGCCACAAGGTACGCTCCCACAAGGACCAGACACTCTTTCCACCTGCGGACCTTTTCGCCAAAGGCTCCGGAAAGATGCCGCAGCGATAACTCGAGAACTTTTTCAGAACGGGCTCGAACCAGGGTGGCCACCGCCTCCGCCTGGAGAAGGTCGATGCGCCCGTTCAGGAAAGCCCGCTCAGTGAATTCTCCAGGGCGAGCCAGGCGAGCCCCTTCCTCAAGGCACAGGTCGAGCACCTTTCGTACCACCAGTGGTCCCCCGTGGAGGTGGAACTCCACAACGTCCTCCCGGGTGTAGCTCTTCGGTGCCCGCATCACCACACAGAGGGCTTCATCAAGGGATTTCCCAGTTTCTGGATCGTAAACCTCACCAAGGTACATCCGGAAACTCCGGAACTCTTCAACTCGCTTCCCGGAGCGGGCACGAAAAAGCCGGGACGCAATGCGTACTGCGTCCCGGCCACTCAAGCGGACAATGCCGATGGCTCCCACCCCAAGGGGGGTGGCAATGGCCACAATGGTATCATCCCTCATGACCTTCTTCAGGAAGAGACGAGCCCCCCTCGTTCCCCCGGGAACGAGCGTGCTTCTTCGCTGGTTTCTGCTTCCCCCCACTCTTTTTCTGGGTCTTGAGGTCAATGACCACTCTCCGGTGGGGCTCTTCACCAACGCTGTAGGTAACAACCTGCGGGTGATCTTTGAGGGCAGTGTGGATGATGCGTCGCTCCCGGGCGCTCATCGGAGCCAAACGGACTTTTTTCTTCTCCCGCACGACCTTGCGAGCCATCCGCTCGGCAAGTTTTCGGAGGGTCTCTTCTCGACGTTTCCGGTACTCGGAGACATCCACTTCAAGGGGGAGTTCCCCATGACCCCGGCGAGCAAGGAAAGTCCGCACGAGGACTTCGAGGGCCTCGAGGGTTTCCCCCTTTCGCCCGATGAGCACTCCCGCATCCTTCCCATCAAGGGCACAACGCAGGACTCCGTTTTTCTGGGTCACGCTCACCGTGACCTCAAGGCCCATTCTTTCCACAAGCTCTCTCAGGAAACGGTCAAGGGACTCCTGAATCCCCGAAAAATCCCGGGCTGGGGTTTTCTGATCTTCGGGCGATTCAGCCTCCGGAGCAACCTCTTCCTCATCCTTCACCCACACCCGGACCTTCACCATCCGGGGGACGAAAACGCTCAGAAACCCTTTGGTCTCCGAGAGCACCTCGTATCCCAGCTGTTCCGGGGGAACGTCAAAATACCGCGCGGCCCGCTCAAGGACTTCCTCGAGGCTCTTTCCTGAAACCTCAACGCTTCTTTTCACGGCGCTTTCCCCCCTTTCCACCCTGCGAATTCACCACCTGTCCTCCCGGTGAGGACGAAACAGGTAGGACCGAAGAGGACCTTGTTCTCCGCAGCTGTATTTCCAGCATGTACTGCTGGAAGATGTAAAAGAGGTTGGAGACAAACCAGTACAGCAGTACCCCTGAAGGCAACCCCCAACTGATGAACACGAGAAACACCGGCATGACCACCATGAGGAGGAGATTCTGCTGCGCTACCTCACCACCTGAAGGAGGAGTGCTGATTTTCTGTTGCCAGAACGTTGTTGCCCCCATAGCCAGGGGGAGGATGTAGTAAGGGTCAGGTTGGGAGAGACTGGGGAGCCATAGAAACCCCGCCTGGCCGTAATCGTACGTCACAAGCACCCGGTAAAGGACAAAGAGGAAGGGAAGCTGAACGAGAAGAGGCAAACACCCTCCCAGGGGGCTCACTCCCTTTTCCCGGTAGAGCTTCATGATTTCCTGGTTGAGCCTCTGCGGGTCTTTCCCGTACTTTTCCTGGAGCTTCTTGATTTCCGGCTGTAGCTCCTGCATGGCCCTGGCTGAAAGGTTCTGCTTGTGGATAACAGGGTACAGTGCCAGCCGAATCACCACCGTGAGGAGGATAATGGAAATTCCGTAGTTCCCTGTGAGCTGGTAGAAGAATCGGAGAACGAACTCCATGAGTTTGGCCAGACCATCCCAGATCTGTGCGAACACGTTCCATCACCTTTCCCGTCATTTCACTGGATCGTACCCACCGCGAGAATACGGATGGCAGCGGAGCACTCTCCAGAGACTCAAAAGAAGGCCTTTCCAGAGCCCATGCTTTCGCAACGCCTCCCGCGCGTACTCAGAACAGGTGGGCTCGAATCGACAACTGGCAGGAAGAAGAGGGGAGAGGTATTTCTGGTACCACTCAAGCATCCGGTCAAGGCCCTGCACGAGGGCTCGTTCAGGTCTCACCCGTCTTGTTCCACCCTTCCCAGGAGTTCTCCCATCCACCGGACAAGAAGGGGAAACTCCACCAAAGCAATGCCTTCATCTCCTACAAAGACAAAATCAAAGGGCCGGTCCTTCCAGACGGGGTAGTAATAGACACGAAAGGCCTCTCTCAATCTTCTCCGGATACGGTTCCGGCGCACCGCCTTCTTGCTCCGCCCCACAAAACACACCCGAACAGGTCCTGTTTCCCGCCGGTAGAAAAAAAGACGCAAAGGACCACTACCAATCCTTTTTCCTTCCTCAAAGATCCGGGCAAAGTCCTTTTTTCTCGTGAGCGTTTCCATCATACAGTGAGGCGCTTCCGGCCCTTTCTCCGTCTTCGGCGGAGGACTTCCCGCCCTCCTTTGGTCTTCATACGAGCGCGGAATCCGTGTTTTCTCTTGGCACGCAGGCGATGTGGCTGATACGTCCTCTTCATGGATTCTGCTTCCCCTTTCCTGCATGTACTGTGGTATCATTATATTGCAAGGCGAAGCCCCGGTCAATGGAGAAGGAGTTCAAG
>APCU01000121.1 GCA_000347575.1 Candidatus Caldatribacterium saccharofermentans OP9-77CS
GGTCCGCGAATATCCCCCAGAGAGCACCGCGGTAAGCCCCCAGTAGACCACAAGGAGACACAGGGTCAGAATGAAGGAGGGGACCTTTCCCCTGGCATGAACCACCCCTACCAGGAATCCGGTTCCAAGGCCAAGAAGAGGAAAAACGCAGATGGCAAAAAGTCCAAGAACCGGATTCAGCAACCAGACAAGCACTCCTCCAAGCATCCAGATTCCCACGTACGAGAGATCCAGAGACCCCGTCACCACCACCATGGAGGGACCCAAGGCAAAGAGCACAAGCGTCACGAACTGCTTAAGAATCGTGGTGAGATTAAGGGTAGTGAGGAATCGCTGGGGATAAAGGAGGGAGAAAAGCACCACAAGCCCCACAAGGACAATGGCTACCGGATGACGCACAAGAAGGAGAAAGGGATACCACACCCGCCTAGTCTTCACCATCTCACCCCACCGTCACTTCCTGGAGTTCCTCCGCGCTCACGGTCCTCTGCACCCTCCCACCCCGCATCACCAGGACCCGGTCGCAGAGGAGGGCGTACTCTTTGGGGTCATCGCTCACGAGAATGAACGAAATCCCTTTCTGCTTCATCTCAAGGAGCACTTCGTAGATATCCTCCCGGGCCCCCACATCGATACCAATCGTGGGGTCTTCAAGAAGAAGGATGTCGGGGCTTCGCTCCAGCCATTTCCCGACCGACACCTTCTGCTTGTTCCCACCACTCAGAGAGTAGCACTCTGCGTGTACACCAGGAGCCTTGATTTCCAGTTTTCCCATCACCCCTTCGGCAATGCTTCCTTTCCACCCCGAAGCGAATCACAGGGAAAAACTTCCCGAGAACCTTTTTGAGATTCACGATGGAGATATTCTTGGCAATGGACCAGTGGAAGAAGAGTTCCTTCCCCGCTTCTCCTGAACAGTAGCCTACACCCCGCTCAAGGCGGACATGGGGAGGTTCACCGGAGAAAGCCTCCTGCCCTTTGATGACCAGTTTCCCACCATCGAATCCAAGAATCCCGGCGATAGTCCGCAGAACCTCGCTTTTCCCGGAACCCGCAGGCCCAAAGAGACCAAGGCACTCTCCTCTGCAAAGCTCAAAGGAAACGTCGTAGTAGCATCCGCGCCTTGTCAGTCCCTCTACTCGCAGGACCACCTCAGAAGACACCGTCTTCTTCCGGGCCTCAAAGGTGTACGCCAGCGATTCTCGTCCCACGATGGCTCGGAAAAGGTCCTCTTCGGTCACAGCGTCTTGAGCAAGGTCGTAATGGGCGACGAGCTTCCCATCCCGGAGGACGTACACCCGGTCAACGAATTCCATGACCTCGGGGATAATATGGGAGACGAAAATGAAAGAACAGGTCTCCTTCATTCGGAGAATGTTCTGGAAAAGTTCCCTCCGTTCCTCAAGGGTTAAAGGAGCAGTGGGCTCGTCGAGGATAATGACCGGAGCTACATCTTTCCCCCGGCTTTCAAGGCGCACCCCAAGAACCGCCCGGGCAATCTCCACCATTTTCTGGGTCGCCAGAGGGAGTTCATACATAAAGTCCTCAACGTCGCAGACAACGTGGAATTCGTCAAGGATGTCCCTTGCCTCCCGTTTCATCCGCTCGCTCTGCAATCCCCACGGTCCCCGGTACTGCTCCTCGTGCCCCAGGAAGAGGAACTGGTACACCCGAAGGTGAGGGATAACCCCCCGCTCCTGGTAAACTATGGAAATTCCCCGCTGTGCCGCCTCTTTGGGATTCCGGGGAAAAGGAACCTCTTTCCCCCCAAGGAGGAGTATACCCCGGTCCGGAGCATGGACCCCCACGAGAATCTTCATGAGGGTGGATTTTCCCGCACCGTTCTCTCCCACCACGCCGACAATTTCGCCCCGGTACACCGCGATGCTCACTTCATCCAGAGCCCGCACCACGGTATCGAAGGTTTTAGAGACATTCCGGACCTCAAGAACAGGAGTGTCGTTTCGCCTCATCGTGCAACCTCGACTGGAGAAAAAGGAAATGGAGAAAAAGGAAAGAAAGCCCCTGCCTGCTTGCAAGCAGGCAGGGGGGTGAACTTCACTTCCAGATAGGATCCCACTTGAGCTCCGGCGGGAACTTCTCGATGTACTTCTGTGCCTCTTCCCAGGTATCGGCCCAGCTGAAATCGAGGAAGAAATCGTAGAGGGCGGCAACGTGTTTCCGGAAGGCTTCCATGCTTCCGAATTTCTCAAGCTTTGCCGGGAAGTAGTAGTCGTGCTGGCCAAGGCGTATGTCTGCACCTGCGTGGCGGTCATAGGAGAGGCCGAGTTCCTGACACTTGGCAATGGAAAGGAGACGGAAATCATACGGGTACTCGGGCTTGGGCTCTTTCATCTGCCGCAGGATTTTTTCCAGGTTCTCCTGAGTTGGTGCAAGGTAGAAGTTCGGGTGCCAGATGAGACGGGCATCCCGGGCGAGCTTCTCTACTTCACCAGGTCTTCCATAGGTATTGATTCGCGGTGCCTGCAACATCTCTTCAGGGAACGGGTACCAAGCACCCACACACATATCGTAGAGCATGGGAACCATCCGTCCTGCAAAGTAGGGAATGTCAAAACCAGCAGTAACCAGGAAATTCCCCTTGAGGATTTCCTCAGCTGTGGTCATTTCCATGTCTCGAGAAGCCGTGAAAGGACCAATGGCGATGCCACGATCCTCCAAAGCCCGCAGAGCTCCCATGGTCTGGGAATCATTGGCACCCCACAGACCCTCATAGTCCTGGCGCACAGCAAGCGCTGCTTCGGCTGCTTTCCGGCCCCCTTCATACCACCATTCACCGTACTGGTGTCCCAAAAGCTGCATTTCAGGATAGAAGCTCCAGGCCATGAACACTCCAAGGTTAATGTAGACGGTGGAGACAGTGGCCACCGTTTTGTGAGCCTGGTGGTGGAGGAGCTTAGTCCTTCCGTTCTGGCGCATCTTCTCAAAGAGAATCATGAGGGGGAAGAAGGTCTGCTCATCCGAGAGGGGCGTATTGTCAATAACCCAGCGGGGACCGAGGTCTCCCGGATACATCTCACCGGTATACCCGAAGAACGTGGCCATGAACACGTTGTGCTCGTTGCAGATTCTGGCAAGCTCGGGCATCACCGCAGCTGAAGGGCAGTTGTAGATGATGGCCTTGGCCCCTGCGGCGATCATGCTTTCTGTGGTCTCAATCCAGGCGGCATCAGTTTCTGCCACCGCACCGATGAACTCAAGGCCAAGCTGCCGGCATGCCTGCTCAACCGCCTGGTAACATATCATGAGGTACTCCTGAGCAAGGCCCCAGGTGATGTATCCTATGGCGAACTTCTCTCCCGGCTCGGCGTTTTTGTACCGCTGGGCGAGCTCCATGCGCTTCTCATCGAGTCGCAATTCTTCCTGGGCAAGAGCACAATGCACAACGCTTATACCCACGCTAACGACCACAAGGAGCACCAGAAACCGCGTCCACCGTCGCACTTTCAAACCCTCCTTTCAAAAAATGGATTCACAAGGTGAGGGATCATTTTGATCCATCATCCAGGTCCNGCACCCACCTCCTTCTCGCAAAAACAGGAGACTCAATAATGANAACAGCAACCTTTTTCCGGAAATACTTTATCGCGAACAGGCGAAATTGTCAATAAGATGTATTAACCTTAAAACCAGAAAGGGGCTTTCGTCTACCTGCGTATTTGCACTACTGTCTCTGGAAAGGCGTTACTTTATTTATGAAGCGCAAGAGAGAGGAAACCACAGAACTTGGAAAAGCACAAAAAACCCGGATGTTTTAAAAGAAAAGAGAAGGAAGGACCTTTGGGTTTTCCCAAGCCATGCAGCCACCACAGGCCCGAATTCCGCTTTCAGCTCCTCAGCACCCTCACCCGCACTCTCCCCTTGTCTCCCCGGAAACGGGAGATGAAGAGGTCAATGGGGCGGTCGTTGACATCGTAGGTGATGTTCTCCATAAGAAGGACCGGAGCCTTGGGTTCAAGGCCCAAAAGCTCGGCATCCCGGTCGGTGGCAAGGACTGGTTCCAGACTCACCTCTGCCCACTGGGGCTTGAGGTTGTAGCGTTCAGTGAGGAGACGGTACAGCGAGCGGTCGGTGAGGTCTTCCTCCAAAAGCCCGGGGCAGAGGTGGTGGGGGATGTGGTTCTGAACCCAGACCACAGGTTCATCCTCCACGAAGCGGAGGCGCTCGATGAAGATGACCTTCTCTCCTTCTTTGAGCTGCAGTGCTCTGGCAATGCGTTTGGGAGGATCCTGGAGTTCTTTGCGGAGGACTTTGGTCTTCAAGGTGTAGCCTCGCTGGGCCATGTCCTCGTAGAAGGTGACAAAGTGCTGGATGAACCCGTACTCGAGCTTGGGCTTGGCCACAAAGGTCCCCCGACCCTTCTCCCGGGTGAGGAGCCCTTCATAGACCAGCTCTTTCAGGGCCTGACGGACGGTGGGACGGCTGATGCCGTACTTTTCCGAGAGCTCCCGCTCAGAGGGGAGCAAATCCCCGGGGGCAAGGATGCCTTCCTCAATTTGCTCCCGGATGATCTCCTTGAGCTGGTAGTAGAGAGGAATGGGGACTTTTCGGTTGAGGGTAGACACGGTCAACCCCCTTTACATTTTGAATATTTTTTGCAGTATTGTAGCAGAATCTCTCATATCGTGCACTTGAGCCACCCACCATCCACGTAGTACGTGGAGCCCACACAGTAGCTTGCAAGAGGAGAACACAAAAACACGTAGAAGTGGGCAAGTTCCTCCGGAGTGGCAAAACGCCCGATGGGGGCATTGTCCTTCGCAATCCGGTCAAGGTACTCTTCCGGAGTCATGCCCTTTTCTCTGCTCACAATCTGGGCCGTTTTATCCCAGTCAGGAGTGCGGATGAGACCAGGATTGACGCAGTTCACCCGAATGTTGTATTTGATGACCTCATTGGCCAGACATTTCGAAAACATAACGAGTGCAGCCTTCGTCACATTATAGATTGGCTCATAATCCAGGGGTTGCCGTGCGCAGATGGAGGCGGTATTGATAATTACTCCCCCACCCCGTTCGATCATGAAGGGGATGATCTTACGGGACATCCGGACCGCGGCCATGACGTGCAGGTCCCAGTAGTACTGCCACCGCTCGTCAGGAGCATCCATGATTTTCTCGGCACTTCCTGTTCCGGCGTTGTTGATGAGGATATCCGCACCCCCGAAGGTCTTCCGGATTTCCTCCACGAAGGCATCGATATCCTCCGGACGGGTCACATCGGCCCGAACACCAATCGCTCGCACACTGTATCGCTCTTCCAGAGTATTTGCCGCTTTTTTCACCCGCTCTTCATTTCGGGCACAGAGCGCACAGTG
>APCU01000122.1 GCA_000347575.1 Candidatus Caldatribacterium saccharofermentans OP9-77CS
AAGGAGTGCCCGCTCTTCCTCTTCCATGGCGGAGAGGTGAGCCCGCTGGGACTCGGCGAGCCGCTCGAGCTCAGCAAGTTTGACCTCGATGAGCTCCTCTTTCAGTCGACAGGTGTCGAGCACTTTCTGGAGCCGGAAGTGATACCCCTTCATTCGACAACCTCCCCGAAGAGTTCTTCAAGCCGCCTGAGGGTCTCTTCAAAGGGCGCAGGTTCATCAATTCCCTGGCGGAGGAACTCCCGAACCCGGTCGATCACAGAGAGGGCGTAGTCAATCCGGGGGTTGGACCCCCGCTCGTAGGCCCCGATGTTAATGAGGTCTTCTGCATCCTGGTACACTGAGAGCACCTCCCGGAGTCTCTGGGCCATGGCCTGGTGTCTTGGAGTGGTGATATCGGGCATGAGACGGCTCACGCTCTGGAGGACGTCAATGGCCGGATAGTGGCCTGAAAACGAGAGTTTCCGAGACAAGACGATGTGGCCATCGAGAATGGACCGCACAGTGTCAGCAATGGGATCGTTCATATCGTCTCCTTCAACGAGCACCGTGTACAGTGCCGTGATGGTGCCCTGGGCGAAATTCCCCGTCCGTTCCATGAGACGGGGGAGCATGGTGAAAACCGACGGGGTGTACCCCCGGGTTGTGGGAGGTTCCCCCACCGCAAGGCCCAGTTCCCGCTGGGCCATAGCCAGGCGTGTCACGGAGTCCATCATGAAGAGGACGTCCTTGCCCTGGTCCCGGAAGTACTCGGCAATTGCAGTGGCACAGAACGCCGCTTTAATACGCAGGAGGGGGGCCTGGTCGGAGGTCGCCACCACGATGCAGCTTCTCTTCAGCCCTTCTTCCTTGAGGTCCCGTTCGATGAACTCCTTGACTTCCCGTCCTCGTTCCCCCACAAGGGCAATGACGTTCACCTCGCTCTGGGCCCGGCGGGCAATCATCCCAAGAAGCGTGCTTTTACCCACACCGCTTCCTGCAAAAATCCCAATTCGCTGCCCTTTCCCACAGGTGAGGACAGCGTCAATTGCCCGGATTCCCAGGGGGAGAATCTCCCGGATGCGTCGCCGGGAAAGGGGGTTTGGGGGATCGCACTCTAAGGGGTATTCGTCCTCCACCTCGAGGGGCCCCTTGCCATCGATGGGTTCTCCCAGAGCATTAAGGACTCTTCCCAGAAGCCCCGCACCCACCTTGACCCGTCCCTTCTTCCCCAGGGCCACAACTTCGCTCCCAAGCTCTATGCCGTTACGCTCTCCCAGGGGCATGAGGAGCGTCCGTTCCCCCCGGAACCCCACGACTTCTGCGAGGACTTCTCTCCCACCTTCCCGGGAGCGAATGGCGCAGACCTCTCCGAGACTGCAGGACGGTCCCTGAGCCTCAATCACAATCCCCACCGACTGCACTACCCTGCCGTTCACCCGGAGTGTCTCAATGTCCCGGAGGCGCTCAAGAACCCTCGCAAGGTCAAACATGGTCTCCCTCCTCGAGGATACGTGTTACTTCCTCCCGAAGCACGGCAATCTGGGTCTCCAGCCGGGCATCAACGTTCCCAAACTGTGTTTCCACGATGCACCCACCCCGCCGTATCCTGGGGTCCTCCTTCACTTCCACGAACTCCAGTCCCTCAACCCTGCGGAAGAGGTCATCCTTGAGGTCCCGCACAAGGAGGTACTCCTCGGGGTTCACCCGGATCACCACTCGTTCTCTCTGGGACAGACGAAGGAGGGCCCGCACGATGGTCTCCTCCACAAAGGGTGCCCGTTCCGCCTCCCGACCAATCACTTTCTCTGCCAGGGCAAAGACGAGGTTCAGGAGGGGTTCTTTCAGCGCCTGCCAGTTGAGTTCTCGCGCTTTTCGGAGTTCCTTTATCCATCCCTCGAGAATACCCACCCGTTCCTCCCAGGACCTGCGCAGCGCCTCCCGGGCCTCGTTCTCCCCCTTCCGCCGTCCCTCTTCCTCCGCCCTTCGACGGATGGCTTCTTCTTCGCTTCTGGCCTGCTCGAGGATGCGCTGGGCTTCCCTCTGAGCCTCCCTGAGGACCATTTCCCTGAGCTCTGCAAGCTCCTCAAGGGAGGGGAGAGGTCGCTCCTCTCCAGTGCAGTCAGAAGGCTCGTCCTTTGGCCCCACAGGGAAAGAAGAACGAAGAAGCTCCACGTGCTTGTACACCTTAGACAATGATTTCGTCCTCCCCTCCGCGGGCAATGACGATTTCTCCAGCCTCTTCGAGGCGTCTGATGATGTTCACAATTTTCTGCTGCGCCTCGTTCACCAGACGCGCACGCACTGGGCCCATGTACTCCATGTCTTCCTTGAGCATCTGGGCCGCCCGCTGGGACATATTCCGGAAAATTTTCTCCTGGACCTCCTGGGAAGCTCCCTTGAGGGCCAGGGCCAGGTCTTTGGTGTCGACCTGCCGCAGAACAAGCTGCACAGCCCGGTCATCAAGGAGCACGATGTCCTCAAAGACGAACATTTCGGATTTGATTTCCTCAGCAAGGGTGGGGTCTCTCTCTTCCAGGGCTTCAAGGATGCTCTTTTCCGTTCCCCGGTCGCTTTTGTTGAGGATTTCGATGAGCTTCTTCTTCCCACCCACCCGGGTGAAGTCCTGAACGAGGAAGGTGGAAATCTTCCGCTCAAGAACCGCCTCAATCTCCCGGACCACCTCAGGGCTTGTGCGGTCCATAAGGGCGATGCGCATGGCCACCTCCCCCCGCACGCTCTCTGGGAGATTGGCAAGAATCGTCGCCGCCTGCTCGGGCTTGAGGTACGAGAGAATGAGGGCAATGGTCTGGGGATGTTCTCCCTGGATGAAGTTGAGAAGCTGCAGGGGATCGGCCCGCCGCAACGATTCAAAGGGTGTGACCTCGAGAGTTGCCGAGAGACGGGAGATGATTTCCTGGGCCCGGTGNGGTCCCAGGGCNTTTTCCAGGAGNTGTCGGGCGTATTCGATCCCTCCCTGGGCNATGTAGTNCTGGGCAANGGCCATGTGGTAGAACTCGTTGACGACTTCGTCCCGAACTTCTGGAGGGACCTTTTCAAGCGTAGCAATTTCAAGGGTCAGATCCTCAATCTCCTCGTCGCTTAAGTGCTTGAGCACCTGGGCCGCAAGGTCTGGCCCAAGACTCACAAGGAGAATTGCCGCCTTCTGTCTTCCTGTGAGGTGTTTCCTTGGGACGATGGCCATACCCCTCACTCCTCACTCAGCCAGTTCCGGATGAGCTTGGCAACATTGGCTGGGCTGGTCTGAACGAGCTTCTGGATTTCCTCCTCCATCTGCCGCTGCAGCTCAAGACGCATGCGTTCTTCGGGAGTGAGCTCCGGTGGACGAACTGAAGGGAGCTCTGTGACCTCCTCTTCAGGGGCTTCCTCNGCTTCATAGAACTCTGCNACCACTTCCTGGGGAGGGGTGGTGGCGGCAACAAGAATCCGCCGGCCCAGGATGTAGAAAAGCAGTGCCAGGAATGCCACAACACCATACTTCAAAAGGAGCTCAAGAAGGTCAGCAAATTTCTGCGCCGCCAGGGCCCGTCGCTCCTCCTCCCACATCGCCCGGTTGAAGGGGAGGGCTTCCACGATGAGGGTATCCCCCCGGGAGAAGTCAATCCCTGCCGCTGCCTGAACGACCGACCTCACCTTCTCCACGGCCTCAGGAGGGAGGGTGCTGTCCACAAGCACGGCCACCGAAAGCCGTTCAATCCTTCCTGGAGAAGAACTGAAACGCTCCAGAATCCGGTTCACCTCGTAGTTCACCGTTGATTCCCGACGGTTATAGGTGCTCTGGGTACCTCGTTCCTCCCGTTCCCCGTACACGGGGATATTGGAGGCCACTCCCGCAGCGCCTCCAGGAGGTGTGGCAGTGCCTTCGTACCGTTCCTCAGTCTCCTTGGTACTCCGGACAATACCCTCTCCTTCAAGGACTGGCTCGAAGACCTCCTTCTCCCCTTCCCGGCGCTCGAAATTCACATCGGCGCTCACCCGAACCACGGCCTGTTCTCGACCCAGAACGCTCTCGAGCATCGTCTGGATTCTCCGGGTGAGCACTTCCTCAACCTCGCGCTTCACTTCGATCTGTGCAGCCGTGAGATTGGCAAGGCCAAGGAGAGTCGTCCCTTCCTTCGTACCAGTTGCCAGGATATTTCCCCGGTCGTCAACAATGGCCACGCGCTGGGGATCAAGACCCTCGACGCTGTTGGCCACAAGATGGGCAATGGCCTCAATCTGTTCTTCTCTGAGGGTTGCCCCAGGACGGAGCCTCAGAACCACTGAGGCCGTGGGCTCCTTTCTGTCCTCGGCAAAGAGCCGCTCCTCCGGGAGCACCACGTGTACCCGGGCCGCCTCAACCTCGGCAAGCTGCATGATGGTCCGCTCGAGTTCCCCCTGCAGGGCCCGCTGGTAGTTCACCCGCTGGAGGAAACTCGTCAACCCAAACGTATTCCTGTCGAAGACTTCAAAACCCGTTCCCCGGGTAGGAAAACCTTTCTGGGCAAGCTTCATTCTTGCTTCATGGAGCCGATCCTGGGGAACCTCCACCACCGTTCCGCCACTTGAGAGACGATGGGGAATCCCGAGTTCTGCAAGAGCATCAACCACCCGACCGGTCTCCTGCGGGTCAGTACTCCGAAAAAGCGGTGCGTAATCTGGTTTTCCCGAATAGAGGAAAAGCGTGATGAGGCCAGCGAAAAGGGCGGTGCTCACAAGAAGAAAGAGCACCCGCTGTGGCTGGGTCATACCTCCCCAGACATTCTTCACCTGTTCGGTGAAATCCGCAAGGGGACTCCGCATCGCTTACACCTGCATTCGCATAATTTCCTGGTACGCTTCGATGACCTTGTTCCGCACCTGAACCGCAAGACCCAGGGCGAGGTTGGCCCGCTCCAGGGCAATGACGGCCCGGTGGAGATTTTCTTCCTTCCCCAGGGCCACGTCGAGGATGGCCTGATCGGCCTCTTTCTGGAGGTTGTTCACCTCTTCAAGGGCTTTCCAGAGCTTTTCGGTAAAATCCGCACCATTCGAGGTCCTCGGTGCCCCCTTTCCTGGAGACGGGGAAACAGGCTGCGACGGAATCCGGGAAACTTCCACCATTCCACCCCCTTACTTCCCGATATTCAGGGTGCTCGTCAACATGCTCTTTGCGGCGTTAAGCGCCGCAACATTAGCCTCATAGGCTCTGGTTGCAGCAAGAAGGTCCACCATTTCGTTCACCACAAGGACATTGGGGTACGCCACAAAGCCGNCTTCCATNGGCATCGGGATGTCCAGGATCGTACAGAAGCCGGAGAGGGGTTCTGGTATCCTCCTGAATGGCCGCAACCTCCACCCCTCCATCCGCCCGGGGAGTG
>APCU01000123.1 GCA_000347575.1 Candidatus Caldatribacterium saccharofermentans OP9-77CS
CTCCAGAATATGCCTGAAGCATCCTTGTTCCCTTTGTGCTCCCCTTATACAGGTGCAGGGCCTTTCTTCTCTTAGGGTTTTCGACACTGAGTCAGGATACAGGTCTCTCCCCTTTTTGTCTCCCTTACTTACCGCAGATCTCTGTGAACCTATCCAGGGTATTGACTTTCCCCAAGCCCCTCGAGTAAAATATCACCGGGACAATGGGGTCTCTGCGAGGAGGCAGGGACCCCTCTCCTTTTCCTAGGCTTTGGGCAAAGAGGCCCCTTTCTTGGGGAGCAAAGACGCCCTGGAAAGGGGCCTTTTCTTTTCCATCCAATTCTCAAAAAGGGGTGGTGAACATGCGGTATGCCCTTCTCCTCTGTATCCTGATCGTGGTACTTTTCGGAAGCCCGTCGTATGCCTCCGATCCAAAGGGAACGGAAACTCTTAGTGCGCAACCTGGGCTCCCCACCGACTACGTGTGGGTCCTAGTGTGTGGATTTCTGGTCTTTTTCATGCAGGCCGGGTTTGCCATGGTGGAAGCAGGGTTTTGCCGCTCCAAAAACACCACAAATCTTCTGAGCAAGAATCTCATTGACTTTGTAGTGGCTACACTTGTGTTTTTCGCCGTGGGGTATGGATTCCTAAAAGGAAAAGACATCGGGGGATTCATCGGTTCTGGTCACTGGTTCCTCCTTGGAGCGTCCTACGACGTGGGAACTTACCTTGACTTTTTCTGGCAGCTTGTCTTTTGTGGAACAGCAGCAACCATCGTCTCTGGAGCAGTAGCAGAACGACTGAAATTCTCAGCGTACCTTGTGTATACCCTTTTTGTGAGCCTCTTCATCTACCCCGTATACGCTCACTGGGTATGGGGTGGAGGGTGGCTATCGAAACTCCCCTTTGGTGTGGGTCATGTGGACTTCGCCGGATCCGGAGTGGTCCATGCAGTAGGAGGGCTTGTGGGTCTTGCCGGAGCCATGGTCCTTGGGCCACGCTTTGGAAAGTATGGGAAAGACGGAAAGCCCCGTGCCATTCCTGGACACAACCTTGCCTTGGCAGCGCTGGGAACCTTCATTCTCTGGTTTGGTTTGGCTTCAACCCTGGAAGCACTTTCAGCGCTCATCACCTCCGTATCGCTGTAGTAGCCGTGAACACTAACCTCGCCGCTGCCTCCGGAGCTCTGACCACGCTTCTTCTCGTATACGCCAAAACCCGTAAATGGGATCTCGGCATGACCCTCAATGGCACCCTGGGAGGGCTCGTGGCTGTAACCGCCCCCTGTGCCTGGATTGAAGCCTGGGCAGCAGTGGTCATCGGAGCTATCGCAGGACTCCTTGTGGTGGGAGGGGTGGAATTCCTTGAATCCCGAGGCATAGACGACCCTGTAGGAGCGGTGAGCGTCCACGGTATCAACGGTTTGTGGGGGCTTTTGAGTGTGGGGCTTTTTGCTGATGGGACTTACGGTCTGTACTCTCTTGAACCACCTTATGTTACTGGGCTTCTCTATGGAGGCGGCACAGGACAGCTCGTTGCCCAGCTTATAGGAATAGGCACAGTGGCAGCCTGGAGCTTCGGTCTGGGATACATGCTCTTCAAAGTCATGGACCTCTCCTTTGGCATTCGGGTCCTCCCAGAAGAGGAACTCCGGGGGCTTGATCTGTACGAGCATGGAACCCCGGCGTATCCTGAGTTCACCACTCATCGCATGTTTGTGGGTTCATGAGGAGGGATGAACATGCTGAAGCTGGAAATAGTTGTTCGGGAAGAGAAGGTGATGGAGGTCGTGGCCGCCCTCGAGCGGTGCGGATATCCGGCGGTGACCATGTACCCGGTGGAAGGCCGAGGATCTCAGAAAGGACTTGTGGAACAATTTCGAGGAAGAAAGTACGAGATTCCCTTTCTGCCCAAGATCAAGCTCGAGGTGGTCATCCGGGACGAGGACTATGAACGAGTGGTGGAAACCATTATCACCGCCGCCCGCACAGGTGAAATAGGAGACGGGAAAATCTTTGCCTGCCCGATTGCCGATGCAGTCCGAATCCGCACCGGAGAACGGAAGGAAGTCGCCCTTTGAGTATTCTCCAAAGCCATTCACGGGGCCGAAGGTTCGCCTTCGGCCCTTTTTTCTGGAAACGGCGGAACACCCGGAAAAAGCCAGGATGAGGGGAAGGGTTCTAACGCTGACAACAGGTTCTCTCCAAGGTGGGGTCTTTCCGGAGCCCTCTGTTGGAACCCCCACAATTCATGGCACCAAGCTCATTCCCATCCCTTTTTCCAGGCAATAGGCATTCTCCGCCCCACCCCAAAGGCCTTGGTGGTGACTCGAAGACCCGGGGCCGCCTGGCGTCTCTTGTACTCAGCCTGGTCCACCCGCCTTATGACCTCCTTGACGACCACTTCGTCAAAACCCAGAGCCGCGATGTCCTCAGGGGAGAGGTTGTCCTCGATGTAGGCCTTCAAGATGGGATCGAGCACGCCATAAGGAGGGAGGACATCCTCGTCACGCTGGTGAGGACGAAGCTCAGCCGATGGAGCTTTCACCAGTACCCGCCGAGGGATAATCTCTCTTTCCCGGTTGATGTACCGGGCCAGCTCGTACACCGTAGTCTTAGGAACATCGGCTAAAACATCTAACCCTCCAGACATGTCCCCGTACAACGTGCAGTAACCCATAGCGAGCTCGGACTTGTTCCCGGTACTGAGCACGAGATACCCCTCCCGGTTGGAGATGAACATGAGGATACTCCCTCGAATTCGAGCCTGCAGGTTCTCCTCAGCAAGATCCACCAAGGGCGTGCCAGAGGGATTGAGCACACGAAGATAGGCAGAGAAAATCTCTCCAATAGGAATGACGCGAAATTCGATGCCCAAATGTTCTGCAAGTGCCTGGGCGTCTTCCAGGCTCTCCTTTGAAGAGTAGAAAGAGGGCATGCCCACACCCGTGACGTTTTCTGCTCCCAGGGCAAATGTCGCCAAAGCCGCAACAACCGAAGAATCAATGCCACCGCTTAACCCCACCAGGGCTTTCTTGAAGCCTGTTTTTCGGAAGTAATCGCGGATGCCAAGGAGGAGCGCCTGGTACACTTCTTCGATACCCTCACAAACCTGGGAAGGGTTTTTCGCTTGGAGAGAGCCTTCCGTATCGATGACGGTACAGTCTTCGGCAAAGGACTTTCCCTCCCAGACAATGCCGCCGGCAGCATCGAGGACAAGGCTGGATCCGTCGAAAACGAGTTCGTCATTGCCTCCCACCTGATTCACGTAGACCAGGGGACAGGTGTACTTCTGGGCAATGTGGGAGAGCATGCTGGCACGCAGGCGCTTCTTCCCAAAGTGATAGGGAGAAGCCGATATATTCACCAAAAGTGTGGCTCCCTGGGTGAAGAGATCTTCCAGAGGATCAAGGTCATATCTTGGTCTTGACCAGAAATCCTTGTCGTTCCATATATCCTCACAGATGGTAAGACCAAGCCTTTCTCCAAAGAAAGTCACAACCTTTCGTTCCTTTGCCGACCGAAAATACCGCACCTCATCGAAAATGTCGTAGTTGGGAAGGAGCGTCTTGTCCTGCCGAGCGCAGAGCTTCCCCGCAAAGAAGAGCAAAGCCGAGTTGTAGAGCTTCCCCTCTTCCCTCACCGGGGCGCCGAGAAGCACTCCTATACCCTGGGAAGCGGGGCGAATCTCCTCTTCAAGCACCTCCTCCACCGCCCGGAGCATCTCCTCCCGGAAGAGGAGATCCCGGGGTGGATACCCCACAAGAGAAAGCTCTGGAAAGACCACAAGATCTGCTCTTTGAGCTCTAGCCCACGAAATTCCCTGAAGGATCTTCTCGGCGTTCCCCCGAACATCACCAACAGTGGGATTCATTTGCCAGAGAGCAATCCGCAACCTCTCGACCCCCCTGCAATCACCCAGCAGAGATTCTCCAGGAATCTCCTGCGGATGTCTCTATCCTCCTCAAAACGCCTTTTCGTTTCCTCCCGGAGCCTTTCAGGAAACGCCGCTCCCCCAAAGCGCAAAAGTTCCTCGCGATACACCTCACTCCAGAGAGCCACCATGGCTTCTGTGACCTCAAGGTGAAACTGAAGGGCAAAAATCCTCTCGCCATACACGAAGGCCTGATTCCTGCAGGAATCACCGGAAGCAAGAAGCACCGCCCCTTTAGGAAGGGCAAAGGTATCCCCATGCCACTGAAAGACAAAGAAGTCATCCGGAAGCCCGGCAAAAAGAGGAGACGATTTCCCTTCTTCCGTAAGCCGTATTCGATACCAGCCAATTTCCTTCACCATACTGGGGCCAACCCACGCCCCGAAGGCCCGGGCAATGAGCTGTCCCCCAAGACATACGCCCAGTGTGGGGAGGCCTGCGTGATAGGCCTCCCGAATAAGGCGCTCCACCTGAAAAAGGTAGGGATAACGGTCTTCCTCGTAAGCACCCATGGGACCCCCAAGAATCACCAGGGCTCCATAGGGCTTCACCGAAGGGGACAGAAAGACCTGTGGATCTTCCATGAGGCGGATGTCTACCTCAAAACCTCGCTGTTGAAAAGCTGCTCCGAGAAGACCCAGGTCCTCAATGGCCACATGCTGTATCACGAGAATCCTCAAGGATGTCATCCCTCCTCAAGGATATTCCCGGGTGCTCAGGTCGGCCCCGAGAACCCCAACCGGTTGCCCCGTGTCACTGAGGATAGGAAGGCTATCGTTACGCAGAGCCAGCGAGTGATTGCGGAAACGTAATCGCACTCAGCGAAGACACTGCGTTTCCTTTAAGCCGGGCAATCTGACTCACGACGGTCCCCATTTCCTCGGCAACCGAAGCTACCTGTGCAGTAGTAACCTCAAGTCCCGTCTCAAACCCCAAAAGCACTCCTTGAAGCCGCTCAAGAAGTGTAAAAACTTCTGCATCCTTCATGGGGACTGGTCGCACAAGGTCTCCAGAGAGCATTCGTTCCAGTTCCTGACAAATCGACGCCAGTACATCCTCCTCGGAAAGGCGGAGCACCCCTTTCACCTCCAAAAAAAGAGGTGCCTGTTCACTCAGGCACCCTTGCTTCGGCATCCTCGCCTTTTTGGGCGCAGTATAGCAGAAAAACCACAAAAGTCAAGATTGCAGCACTTCCCCGGGAGTCTTCCTCCCCCGTTCGGTTTGGTCAAAGTCGTGGTCGAAGCTCACGATGGTGAGGTCGTGCTTTTCGGCCACGGTGTACTGGTAGGC
>APCU01000124.1 GCA_000347575.1 Candidatus Caldatribacterium saccharofermentans OP9-77CS
CAAAGAGGGAGAAGCGGTACGTCTTCCCCGCTTCAATCGGGATCCCATCGTATCCCTCGTTCACCACCTGGCCCCTGCCTCCCGAGGGAGGAAACACAACCCGGAGATAGTGGGGGTTCTGTGGTGCTAAAGGAGTATCGTCCTCAATGCCAAAGCGCACACCTTCATCCCCAGAGAACATCCAGCCCTCGGAAGGGTTCCGGTGCTCGAAGGAGCGGTTTCGCACAAGCTCCGCGTATATCCCCCCATCGGCAGCATGGTTGATGTCCTCAAAGAAGATGCCATAGAGCGTTCGAGGAATCTCGGGACCCTTCTTCGAGGTATCGATAACAAGGCGGTACTCCGAGGCAAGAGCAAAGGAGGGGATAAAAACAAAGAGCACGACGGCCAGGAAAAGGTGTTTCTTCACTTTTTCTTCCCTCCCACTTGAAGCACAAAGGCATTCGAAGCGCCGCTTCTCACAAAAAAGAAGTGTTCTTCTTGCTCTCCCGAGAGAGCCGTAGTTAGGACCCGGTAATTCCCGGGAAATCCGCGAAATGCTACCACTCCGTCCGCATCGGTGCGAAGACGAACCTTTGTCTTCCACTCCCGGTGGACGAGGTCCTTCAGGACGAAATACATGGGCTTTACCGTGAAGTCGTCTCTCAGGAAGCCGCTCCCCGGCTGCCAGGCTCGATAGAAATTCCAGTAGGTTATGGCTGAAACCGCAGGATGGCTGAAAAAGACTGTATAGAAGATTTTCAGAAGTTCCGCCTGGAGTACCTCGGCTTCCCCCGGCGAAACCCCGAAAGCACCCACCACCGCGGGCAGAGGAATCTGGAACTCTGTAATGTGAATGGGTTTCCCCAGAGTGGCAAGCTCATCGAGAGCAGAGCGAATGTCCTCAAGCGACTCCAGGTGTCTTTTGATGTCCTCGGCGGTAAAAAGGTGTGCCTCAACGCCGATGACGTCCACAGGGACACCGGCTTCAGGAGTTTTCGAGCTTTTTCTATAAACCGCTTTCGTATGTTCCCATCAAGCAACATCCCGAATTCATTGAGCACGAGAACAGCCTGAGGGTCGATTTCCTTTACCGCCCTGAAAGCTTCAGCAATGTACTCAGGGCCCAGACCCTCAAACCAGGGCTGGACAACAGGCTCGTTCACCACATCCCACAGGTGCACAAGACCCTTGAAATCCTGAACCTCCCGGCGTATGCGCCCAAAAAGCGCCTCCCGTACTTCTTCCCAGCGACCGGCACGTCCCTTCATCCACACCCAGGAAGGAACCCCAACACCCGGAGGATTCCCCCACACCAGGGTATGCCCCTTCACAGGAATCCCATGGTCCTGCAGCCACCTGGCGATGCGGTACGCCGCCTCTTTCAGGGGGAACCGACCGGGTTCAGGCTCGTAGTCTTTCCAGTAAAAAACAGGAAGTGTGGCAAAGTTGAAGAGTTCAAGGTACAGGCGCTGGTACTCTGCAATCTTTTCCGGGGGCAGAGGTTGCGCCCCAAACCGTCCGCCACGGGAATAGGCTCCGGGAGCAAAGGCGAAAATGAGGTACTCCGGAGCGTTGCCAAAGAGGAACTCATGGGATACCTGCTCACAAAAAACTTCTACGTTCTCGAGCTTCTGCCCACTTCCGTCCACAACCTCAATGCGTACCGGGAGCTTGCGAAACTTCTCAATGGCCTCCTGGAATGGCGAAAGGTCAACAGGAATTCCCTCAGGCAAGGCAAGGGCAACCGCCCCCCCGAGAAAAAGCCACAACACAGAGCACCTCAGACACCGCTGCCAGAAACTCGTCCAGACCACCCCCTCAGTGCAAACCGGCATAGAGTTGGGGCCGGAAGAACCTCTGGAATACCACGAAAATCACAAGAAGAGGCAGGATGGTGAAGAAACTCGCCGTCAGGGTCAGGTTGTACACGGGGAACCCCTGGGGGTCGGTGATGGTCGTGATGCCGAGGATTAAGGGCATCCTTGCCCGAGAATTGAGCATGACCAGGGGCAGGAAGAAGTTGTTCCAGACCCCTACAAAAGCAAGGAGAGCAAGGGTGACAAAGCCTGTGGCGATGCTGGGAAAGCCGATACGGAAGAACACCAGGAAGTCACTTGCGCCATCGATCTCTGCGGCGTCGAAAAGCTCCTGAGGCACCTGGTTCCAGTACGTAACCATCAGGTACACCCCAAAGACGTTGACAAAAGACGGAAAGAGAATGGCCCAGGGGGTATCGATGAACCTGAGGCTCTTGAAAATCATGAAAAGGGGCAGGGTCGTTGCGTATCCCGGGACCATAGCAAAACCCAGGATAAGGAGGAAAAGAAGTCTTTTGCCGTAGAATTCATACCGCCGGAAAGCAAACCCCGCAAGGGCAGCGATAAAAACTCCGACCAGAGCACCGGCCGTGGCGTAGAAAAAGGAATTCCTTAGCCAGTGGTAAAAGACCCCGTTCTCGTATCCCAGAACCATCCGCACGTTCTCGAGAAAGTAATTGGGGACACCGGGCGCAATGGATTTCTGAAAAAGCTGGCTGGTATTCTTGGTGATGCTCACCACAAGCCAGTAGAAGGGGAAGATAAAATAGAGGGAGGCCAGAACCATCGCCACTTCTGAGGAAATACTCCTGCGCATAACAATCACCCCCAGGCTTTACCATCCCCGAGTGAGCAATTGCCTCGAGGCCATTCGCAACACGTAAAGGGAAATGAGAAAGGTGATGCAGGCGAGCACAAGGCCCATAGCTGTGGCGTAGGTGAATCTCCCGTAAGCAAAAGCAGAGTTGTAGATGTACATTGCCGGTGTGTAGTTCGGAGGTAGAACGACAAGCTCTCCGAGCATCCACGGCTCGTTGAAGACCTGAAGCGCTCCTATGGCGTTGAAGATGAAGAGCATAGTGATAACTCCCCGCACAAGGGGGAGCTTGATGAAGAAGGCCGTCTGCCAGAACGTGGCTCCGTCAATCTGTGCCTGCTCGGCGTACTCCCGGGGAACGGCAAGAAGCGCTGAGAAAACGACGAACGCCGTGTAGCCGGTAAATTCCCAGAAGATGATTACGAGAAGAACAAGGGGGACATGTTCCCGGTTGAGGATGCGCACCCCCGCAAATCCGAGAAGGTCCAGGAGGGGGCGAAGTGGTGACATGGAGTCCGAGAAAATGTACGACCACACAATCCCGGCCACAATAGCAGGAATCGTATAGGGGAGATAGTGGATGAAACGGTAAAAGGCTGCTCTCCCCCGGGGCATCCGTTCGTATACAAAGGCGATGAGGATGGCGAGGAAAATCATAAGCGGTACCTGAACAAGGAGGAGGAAAAGGGGGATCTTAAAAGCCTCCCAGAACCTCGGGTCTCCCAGGATGGTCCGGTAATTGGAGAGACCGACGTACCACATTCGTGCCCCCCTTTGCCCGTAAAGCGAGAGCCTGACCCCAAAGATAATGGGATACACCACAACAAAGGCAAAAAGCACAAGGAAGGGAGCGAGGAAAAGATAGGCCTTAAAGACCGAACGGCCTCTGCGTGTGCGAATCATTCAGGGTTTCACTCCTTCAAAAGCGGGGGAGGGTACCACCCTCCCCCGGGGACTCGGCGGAGATTCAGGGCAGCTCTCCCACCACGACGTTGTCGTACCCAAACTCTTTCATCGCCTTGACCACTGCTTCTTCCCACATCGGGAGGATATCTGCGAATTTCTTGATCTTCCCGTCAACGTAGTCCTGCAAAAGCAGTCCAAGAGCCTGATCGACGTTCGTCTGGATGGGCAGAGCAACATAAGCGGTATCGACAAGCTTGTGGGCTTCCCAGAGAGTTTCAACGATGTTCTGGCCTCCGAAGAACTTGTCTGGGCCGGCAACTTCATCGAGCACCTCTGCGTACCGGGTTGAAACCATGACGGGGAGATTGCTGTATTTGTGGAGACACTTCAGGGATTCGGGGTGGGAATTCAGCCACATAACGAAAATTGCCGCAGCCTCGGGATTCTTGGAGTGGGTGGTAACGTAGAATCCCGAGCCTCCGATCATTCCGTTATGGGGATTTGCGGGGTCCCACTGGGGCGGTATGGTCACTCTCCAGAGCCCCTCGGATTCAGGAGCATTGTACCGGAGCCACTCAGCGAACCAGCATCCGATAATCACTGCTGCCGTTTTTCCTACGTTGAGAGAGTTATACCAGTCCGGAGACCACCACTGTTCAATCTTGATGGTTCCTTCGTCAATGAGCTCACCCCAGAAGTTAAAGACCTTTTCGGCAACAGGGTTGGTGAAGTCGATGTACCACTTCCCGTCCTTGTAGTCGAATACCTTCCCCCCAGCCTCCCAGACCTGACCAATCCACCACAAAGCCCAGCCAAGGGGCACTGTGGCGAAGTTGAGGTTTGGATCTGCCTGCCGGAGCTTCCTCGCCTGCTCGGCAAACTCGGGCCAGGTCTGCGGAACGGTGAGCCCGTACTTCTCGAAAATGTCCTTCCGGTAGAAAAGCGCTATGGCTCCGCTGTCCTGGGGCGTCCCATAGATTTTGCCGTCCAGAGCGCACCAGTTCAGGGCCGGTTCTCCAAAGAGCTTGACGAACTTCTCCTCCGGAAGCCACTGATTGATGGGGACAAAAGCCCCAAGCTCCATGAATTCCGGAGCAAAAGTGTACTCTATCATGAGCACATCGGGAAGTCCTTCTCCAGCAGCAATGGCGGTTTGTGCCTTCGTGTAATGGACACCAAAGTTCTCCCACTGGACTTTGATGTTGGGGTATGCCTTTTCGAACTCACGGATAGAGTAATCCTCGTTGCTCGTCCAGGCCCACATGGTCAGCGTTACCGGCTCTCCCTTGTATTCCGGATAGATGTCGTCTGCCGCAAAAGCGACCGACACAGCTAAAAGCGCTACCAAAAGACCGAGGAATATCTTCTTCATCTCTTCGTCCCCCTTATACCTTCCTCTGCATTTTTTTTCAACACCGCTTTACACACTTGAAAACAACACCCCAAAGCCTGTTCTAGGTTCCCGTCAATTCTCTGCGAGAGAATCCACCTCCTTTGAAGAGATTTCAATTTCGAAACCGTCTGGAAACACTAACCACTCCTTCCTGACATCCCTTCTCCCATCACCTCCTCTGGTCTCTACACCCCTCAGAAACACAGCCGCAGCACAATATCCTGGTCGTAGTTGCCAAACCCGCGGCCGAA
>APCU01000125.1 GCA_000347575.1 Candidatus Caldatribacterium saccharofermentans OP9-77CS
GGAAATGCTGCAACTGTGCTCTGTTTTCACCCACCGTTTCTAGTTCCAGAAAAAGGAAAAGCCCAGAAAGACGATAGGTCTCTAGCTCAGACCGTAGACCGTGTACAGGGCAAAGTAGGGAAGGTACCGGAGGGTGAAACGACCCTCCTTCAAGGAGGGCCCAAGCACCACCTGGTAGGCGCTCTGGATGAGGGCTACCGGAATCCGGAGGTAGAGGTGCAGGATGAAGGGTATATTCCCGTGGGTTCCCCGCTCGATGGTCTCAAGAGCCACGAGGACCGTGGTAGACAATGAGTACGACCTGAACGCTGAACTCAAGGTCTTCAGTGAGGCTTTTCAGGTTCTACCCAAACGGGTAATACAGGACGTCCGTATATCGGTCCCGTACCTCCCAAAGTGGCCGACAGTCCCCAGTTTGCCCGGGCAAGCTGCCAGAACCGGTTAGCATACCAGTACGCCAGGGCGTACATCCTGGTGAGCCAGGAATGGTCCGGATTTTTAGTCTCCAGATACCCCTGGATGACCTCTGCATCTTCATGGGCTTCGAGGTAGTCGTTCATCCTGGCCAGGAACTCGGGGTGCACGAGGTTATCAGCGTCAAAGAGGGCTATGGCGTCGTAAAAGGCAAGGGGAGATCTGGGTGAGGGCCCAGCTGACGTTATACGTCTTTCCAGGATGCTGTGGGTCATTCCGCTCAAGAACGAAAGCCCCCTGACGCAGAGCGATGTCTTTCGTTCTATCGGTGCAGGCATCACAGGCCACGTAGGTGTCGAAGAGTTCTTTTGGGTACTCTTGTGCTCTCAGGCTCTCAAGGAGTGGCCTCGAGACTTTTTCCTCGTTATGGGCAGGGATGAGAATGGCGAACCTCCGGAGTTTCTGGGCTTTCGGGAGGGGGTGGGGAGATTGAAATCCCCGAAGGGCGATGCAGGTCTAATGGGCCCAGAAACAGTAGAGGGGGGAAAGCTCTAAAGAACGGAGTACGCCTCAAAAAGGAAATCAAGGAGTGTCGGTTTTTTTCAGGAGCGTGATGATGTAATCGCGCTCGGGGTGGAACACCACCTCTTCAAAGAGGCGGGTAAACCTGCCCCGCTCAAGGAAGAGGTCGTGGATGAGTTTCCCTGAAGGATAGAAGTGGACAAGAAGAAGATACCCGCCATCGCGCAGGCGCCGGAAGAATTTCTCTTCAAGAGCAAGGAGAACATTCCTTCCTCCGAGGTAGTAGAGGACTTCAGAGGCAAGGATAAGGTCGAAGACGCCCTCCAGCTCATCCCGAACAATGTCAAGCTTCTCAAGTCGTACTCGATCGCCGTACACCTCAAGCCTCGCTCTGGCTCGCTCAAGAGCTGTCTGGGAGATGTCGATGCCAAAGACCTTCTTTCCTCTTTGCAGGAGGAGTTCGGTGAAGACCCCTTCGCTTGTGCCGACTTCAAGGATGGTATGAACATCCTGGGGGATGACCTCAAGGGTCTTCCGGTACTTTTCCTGCTCATAGGCGCTTTTGGTGTAATTCCAGGGGTCGCGTTTTCTACGGTACAGTCCTTCGAAATGGGCCTCGTTGAAGAACCAAGGGAGGAAGGGAAGTAATGCCCTCCAGAGGAGGTTAGCAAGGTATGAGACCATGCGCCGCTTCAGAATGGAGAGACGCATCTTCAGGGACATCCTCTGAGGTTTCAGAGTGTTACTCATCCCAGAACTACAGTATAATACTTTCAGTTTTCCTTCAAGGGGGTGATGGCGTTGCGATACAGGAAACTTGGCTGGACAGACCTTGAGCTTTCTGTCATCGGCTTTGGTTCCTGGGCTCTTGGTGGTGGGGGATGGCGGTACAGCTGGGGTCCTCAGGATGATAAGGAATCCATCGAGGCGATTCACAAAGCAGTGGACCTTGGGGTGAACTGGATTGACACTGCAGCGGTGTATGGTCTTGGGCACTCGGAGGAGGTTGTGGGACAGGCGATTCGGGGACTGGCAAAACGCCCCATCATTGCCACAAAGTGCGGACTTGTCTGGGACGAGAGGGGGAACATTACCAATTGCCTGAAACGCGAAAGCATTCGCCGGGAGGTTGAGGCAAGCCTTCGCCGCCTGGGAGTAGACGTTATTGACCTTTACCAGATTCACTGGCCCATACCCGATGAGGACATCGAGGAAGCCTGGGAGGAGATGAGCCGTCTGGTAAAAGAGGGCAAGGTCCGCTACATTGGGGTGTCCAACTTCAGTGTGGTCCAGATGGAGCGAATCGCTTCCATTCATCCCATTGCTTCTCTCCAGCCTCCTTACAGTATGCTCCGTCGGGATATCGAGCGGGACATTCTCCCGTACTGCGCAGAAAAGAACATCGGGGTTATCGTGTACAGCCCCATGCAGAAGGGACTGCTCACCGGAAAGGTGACGAAAGAGTGGGTGGCGAGCCTTCCCTCCGATGACCACCGCCGCAACGACCCCATGTTCCAGGAGCCGGAACTCACCCTCAACATTGAGCTTGCCGAGAAGCTGCGAGACATCGGGGCAAAGTACGGCAAGACCCCTGCTCAGGTTGCCGTGGCCTGGGTCCTGCGCCGAAAAGAGGTGACCTCGGCCATTGTGGGAATTCGTCGGCCATCGCAAATTGAGGAAATCGCCCCTGCCGGAGACTGGGACCTCCCTGAAGAAGAGGTGGTAAGGATAGAGGAATTCCTCAAAGAGCGGGAGGAGAAACTCAGGAACCTGCAACGGTAGTCCCAGGGATGGGGTCGACCCCATCCCTGGACAAGCGCAGAACATCCGGTTCAGCTGGCTTTCTCCTCCACCAGGTATTCCAGGAACTCCCGGTAGGGGAGGAGAGCCAGACCAACACAGTGGTCGGCAGCACCGTAGTACAGGCGGATTTCGTTCTTCTCCTCGTCGATGATGATGCCCGTGGGGAAAACCACTCCGGGAACGTCTCCCAAAAGCTCATACGGTTCCTGAGGGCTCATAATCCACTCCTCGGTTCGGCAAAGGACCCTCCGGGGATCCTCGAGGTCGAGGAGGGCGGCCCCAACCCGGTACAGGCTCCCTGAGGCAGTATGGCGTACCCCGTGGTAGAAGATGAGCCAGCCGTAGGGTGTGGCTACTGGCGGAGTACCGAGGCCCACCCGGTGCTGGTCCCACCACCCGGGACGGACTGGAAGGAGAATCTGGTGGTCTCCCCAGTGCCGGAGGTCTGGCGAAAAGGAAATCCAGATGTGGGCTTCTCCCCGGATGATAGGGCGGTGAATCAGGGCATATCGTTTCCCGCCATCTGCTCTGAAGCGGCGCGGAAAAAGGGCGGCATCCTTGTCCTCGGGAGGCAAAAGAGGACCGTATTTCACAAACTCTTTGAAATCCTCTGTCAGCGCTAAGGAAACGAGGGGGCCACCCTTGCTGAAGGATACATAGGTTATGGCATAGCACTTCTCCTCTTCAAGCCACACGATCCGGGGGTCTTCCAGGCCCCACTGTTCTTCGGCGAACTGCTCTTCGGCCGCAAGGGAAGGGAAGGAATTGATCTCCCATTGCTCTTTGCCGTCTTCACTTGCGGCCACCGTAAGGTGAGAGAATCCCCGGCAGTCCTCCACCCGGACAAGGAGAAGCGTCTTCCCCTGGAATTGCACAGCTCCCGGGTTGAGAACAGCGTTAACCCGGTAGGGCCATTTTTCGGGAGAGAGGATAGGATTACGCTCATAGCGCTTGACAAGTTGCCTTGGTCCAGAGTAGTAGGTCGGCCTCATAATTATCCTCCTCCGCGTCAATTTTCCTGCCACTTGACTTCCTGCACTTCACAGAAAAACCTTTGCCGGTCTTCGGCGAGGTCGATCACCAGGGGAATCAGGCTTTGCTTTTCCACAAGAAATCGCGCAGTTACTTCTCCTGCGACTTTCATCACAATCCAGATAGCCTCCCGGCCAAAGCGCTGTTCCGATGAGGGAATCGAGATTTCCATTTCCCGACCTTCGGCATCTCTGGTATGCCAGAGGAGTCCCACTTCAGGTTTTCCCTGGATTACACCAGCAAGGGGGAGGTACACGCCCTGAGCGGCCATAATTTGACCAAGAAGAACACCCAGGGAGGGATGCATGAGGAGAGTTGAGAACAGGGCTTCTTCTCTGGTTTTCCCCTGAGTGGTGGAGGTCATAGAGAACTCTTCACCGTCGAACTTGTAGTGGACGCTGATTTTCCAGTCTTCTCCTGAGGGAGTAAAGGATACAGTGAGCGTCCCCTGCTGTGTGTTCTGCTCTTGCTGGACTTCCACGTGATAGGTAAGCTTAGTCACGCCTTCCAGGGAAACGCAGGAGACCTCAAGCACCACCGCTAACACCATAGCCGCCACAAGAACCCAGAATCCATTCCGCACTGATACCCCTCCTTTTGGGGTATTGTATCACGCCAGGGCGCTCTCAAGAAGGAGGATGCTTAAAACCACAAAGAGGCAGGCCAGGGCAATCTTCGAGAAGAGGATATTCTTTCTCCCAAATTCCACCAGGGCCTTCGACTGGCTACCGAAGAAAACGCTGAGGAATACGGCCAGGAGGGGGATGATGAAGAAGGCGTTGTAGAAGACGAGGTATCCGATGGCTTTCAGGCGGTAGTCTGCTATTTCCCTGGCGATGTACATGATGGTGGGGAGGTACACCTGGCCGGTACAACCGGCTTCAAGGATTGACACGGCAAAACCACTCACGATGGCGGCGGCAAAAAGCCTTCGTTTGGAGAAACTCTCTTTAAGGTACTGGTTGATTTTCACCCGCAATCCCTTGGGAAGGCCAAGCGTCATTCCGGTTTCTTTCCGATCCTTTTTGTAGGTGATGGCGTCCCGGATGCTGAAAACCGCAAAGACAAGGAGCACCCCGGCCATTGCGCCGTACACGATTCGAGAAACAATGCGATATGCTGCCAGGGTCTGCCACACCTGGAAGATGCCAAGCCCAAGGAGGAGATAGGTGATGAACACGGCCAGAGTATAAGTGACGCCGATTTCGACCACCCGCTGGCGGGAATGGCCAAGGACAAAGAGAAGATTTACCATGAAGACAATGGTTGCAAAAGCACAGGGGTTTAATCCGTCAAGGAATCCGGCTCCGGCCACAACCCAGGGGGTGAACCCCCGGAAGCGCGAAAAGATGAGCTCCTCGGCCCTCTCCGGGGGCCGAGGAGG
>APCU01000126.1 GCA_000347575.1 Candidatus Caldatribacterium saccharofermentans OP9-77CS
AGGATACGGCGCAAGGCCGAATTTCCCCGCAACCTTGGACTCCTTGGGGTCCTTCATCATGGTGTACCATCCTGGCCAGTCGAAGTAGAAAGCAATGAGCCCGTCGCGGAAAGCCTTGGCCACTTCGTCCCAGCGGTAGTTGGGAACTCCTTCGGGCGTTACCTTCTTATGGTAGTACAGGTCAACGAGGAGCTGAAGCGCTTTTTGCCCCGGTTCCTGGTTGAAGATGACGTTGCCTTCCTCGTCAAAGAAGTTGCCACCTGCCGAGAGCAGGAGCTCGTAGAAGGTCCCCACAAGGGGTTCTTCCCCACCCGTGAAAACAAAACCGTACAGACTGGGTGGCCGGGTGAAGAACTCCGCAACGTCGAGGAGTTCCTGCCAGTTTGTGGGTGGACGGAGATCGTACCCGTACTTTGCCTTAAAGGCCTCCTGCTCCTTAGGATCCTCAAAAAGGTCAGTCCGGTAGTACATAATGCGCACATCGGTATGTCTTGGAAGCATGATGAGTTTCCCGTCGACGGTGCTCGCCTCTATGGTCGATGGGGTGAAGTCCTTCAGGTCCTCGGGGGTCAGGTACTCGTTCAGGGGTAGCAGGAAATCCTTCTGTCCCGGTGCAAAGGTGGTATGGGTGCTGATAACGTCAATGTCTCCCCCGCTTGCGAATTCCTGAGCCACCCTCTTGTTGAGCTCAAAGTGGCTCAGCTTCGCAGCAATGTTCACCTTAGCCCCAGTCTGCTCCTCAAACTCGGGGATTCTCGTGTAGAGTTTCTCGTAAGCCCCACCACCGATGAAGTAAGCATTCAGCACAACACCCTCAAAGGGTTTCTTCTCCTGGGCCATCGCCGAAAGGGAGAAAGGCACCACAAGGGAGAAGACCACAAAAGCCACAAAGAGCCTTCTGAAGAGCATATGTCCCCCCTCCTCTCAGGATTTTATAATTCGTTTTCATTTTACCACAGGCCCTCGCCCTTAAGAGACTGGCAGAAGGTTAGAAAAAGCTTTCTCAGACACTTGAAGACAGGAAGGAGCCACTTTCTTCAAACGCATGGGCTTTGCGCCATTCGATGGGACTAAGCCCCGTCAGTTTCCGGAATGCCTTGGAAAACTGCTGGACACTCCCAAACCCGAGCCGCAATGCGACATCCGTCACGCTGTATTCGCTGTGCAAGAGCATGCATTTACTCCTTTGAAGGCGTAGCGTCACGAGGTACTTTTTCGGGCTTACCCCAACATACCGCTTAAAGAGTTCCCGAAAATGCTGCGGCGAAAGGCCCACCTCATGGGCAAGGTCCTGAATACGAATGTCATCCTGATACCGGCTGTGGATGATCTGCAGTGCTTTTTCCACCACCCTCCCCTGGTGAGGGCTCACATAAGGTCCAATATTCCTTGAGGCGCTCCGCAGAAGAAGGACCAGAAGCTCCGACAAGAGGGCTTTGCACTGGATACTTGCAAAAGGCAAACCCCCTGCGATCTCTCTCTGGAGCTTATGACAGATATCCAGGAAAAGGCTTACCTCAAGCTCGAAGAGCGAAAAGCGGCCAATAGGAGGGGCATTCCTCAGCTGTCGGAGGAGATCCCGTTCAAGCTCCAGAAACTGGACAACAACAAAAGCAACTCCCGACGAAGCGTCTGCGGTAAAACCATGGGGTACGCCCCTGGGGAAGAAAAAGACATCGCCAGAGCGAAACCGAAACAGTTGTTCCCCAACCCGGATGGTGCATTCACCCATTCGCACAAGGCCAACTTCGTGCTGCGTGTGGCGATGTGGTGAAATCGACCACCCGGGAGGATACGGCGGTTCAAGAATAACTGCGTATTCATAAACTTGCTGAGACAGGGCACGGGCCATGTAAACTCTCCTTTATTCTACAACGGGTCCTTCCTTTTTGACAACTCAACCAGCGAAATGCTGTTGCACAGGCTTTGGGAATTGCGCTACCCTCAAACAGGATAATCCGCATTAGGAGGGGAGCATATGCTAATCGGCATTAACGGAGAGTTTGTTCGGCACAGCGACAAATCCTTCGAGTACGCCGTTGAAGCCGCAGCAAGAATGGGTTACGAAGCCTATGAACCGGTGCTCATTGATGGAAGGGACCTCTTCTCAGAAGCAGGGTACTACCACGGGATCAGTATGGATGAAGATGCCCTGTACTACAAGGACTTCATTGAGTCACGAGGGCTGCGAATTTCGGGGGTTTCGGCTCATGCTCCGCTCATGAGACCCGATGTCGGCGTTCCCTTCCTCCGCCGGGCAATTCGGTTCGCATACCAGCTTGGTGCTCCGGTGGTGAACACTGATGAAGGTCTCCGGCCGAAGTGGATGGGCGAAGAAGAAGCCTTTCAGATTATGAAGTACAGCCTCACTGTAATCCTTCAGACAGCCGAACGCTATGGAATCTACATCGGCATCGAGCCGCATAACGAATTCACCACAAACCCCAAAACCATGGAGAGAATTCTCGAGCTTGTGGATTCACCATTTCTGCGGGTGAACTTTGACACTGGAAACTCTTATCTCAGCGGTCATGACCCGTACGAAGCTCTGAAAGCAGTCGCCCACAAGGTCGTCCATGTTCACGCAAAAGACATTGGGGGGACGCTGCTCGATGAAAAAGGCAAGGTTTACGGTACGCCCGTTGGGGTTGCCTGTGGAGAAGGGGTTATTGACTGGGAAAAGGTCATGCTCATACTGAAAGAGGCCGGTTACAAGGGTGTATTGAGTGTTGAATGCGGCACCGAAGAACAGGCCCAGAAGAGCCTGGAATACTTGAAAAACCTTCGCCGGAAGCTCGGATTAGGGGTGTAAATTCCCGGTGCCAGAATGGGAAGTCCTTCTTTCGGTGAACGAAATCTCCAAAAGCTTCCCCGGTATTCTCGCCCTGGACTCGGTCTCCCTCATGCTTTATGCCGGTGAAGTCCACGCACTCATAGGAGCCAACGGGGCTGGCAAGTCCACGCTGGTGAAAATCATCGCGGGTGCTCTGCAACCGGATCGCGGAAGCATCACAATCGGCGGGAAGACTTTCCGGGCCCTCACGCCCCTTCTGGCGCGGAAGGTGGGAATAGCTGCTGTGTACCAGGAACAGCAACTTGTTCCGGATCTCACCGTCGCCGAAAACGTCTTCCTGGGTAAGGAACCCAAAACGGCTTTTGGACGTGTTGACTACCGGCGAATGTTGGCAGAAACCGGAGAACTCATTCAGACTTACGGATTAAGCATTCAACCGAGCGACACCGTGGGAGAGCTCCCTCTCGCCCAGCGACAGGAGGTAGCAATTCTCAAGGCCTTGAAGGAACAGGCAAAGGTCCTTCTTCTTGATGAACCCACGGCAGCGCTCACCGGTCCACAGGTAACCTTTATGTTCCGCCTCATTGAGCAGCTTCGAAAACAAGGTATCGGCATCCTTTACATTTCCCACCACATCGATGAAATCCTTTCCGTGGCACAGAGAATCACTGTTTTGCGGAACGGAAAGAACGTTGGAACCTTCCTCACTCAAGACGTCACGAAGGAAATGCTCGTCGAGAAAATGGTAGGAAGACGTATTGCAAAGGAATCGAGTTTTCCTCGAGAACCATCAGGTGGAGTTGTCCTCGAGGTACAGCATCTTGCCGTCGATGGTGGGGTCGAAAACGTGAGTTTTCTCCTCAGAGAACGGGAAATACTCGGACTATCAGGTGCCGCGGGATCTGGGTGTCGGGAAATTCTCCGAAGCATTGCCGGCCTGCTTTCTCCTCGCAAGGGACAGATAAAACTCTTTGGAAAACCCTTCCGTCCCCGGGGAACTGCTGATGCAATTCAGCAGGGAGTTCTCTTCATGCCCGAGGACATGCGGAAAGAGGGCCTTGTCCTTCCCCTTCCCTTTCCGAGAAACATCACCCTTGCCAAACTCCAGAAAGTTACGTCCCGGGGGGTTATTGTCCCTGCCAAGGAGATCCAGGCAGTGCAACCTTACATAGCCTCACTCCGTATAGTTGCCCCGTCTTTATGGGCCGAGACCCGTGTACTCAGTGGAGGGAATCAGCGAAAGGTCCTCCTTGCCAAGGCCCTCTTTACTGACGCCAGGATCTGGCTTCTTGAGGATCCCACCCAAGGAGTTGACGTAGAAACTCGCCAGGAAATCCACCGCCTGCTCATCGAGGCAAGAAACGGCGGGAGAAGTATTCTCCTTTTCTCCTCCGACCTCGAGGAACTCCTCACCATCTCCGACCGTATCGTGGTCATGCACAAGGGAACACTCGTCAAAGAAGTGGATAACCCTGCAATGGTCACCGCGCAGGAACTCCTGTCCATGACCTTAGGAGGGTAGAAAAAATGGGCAAAGTCTTTCTGGCCATCTTCGGTGGAAGAAATGTGCTGGTTCTCGTCCTTCTTGTCCTCGCCCTTATCACGGGTATAGTGAATCCCAGGTTCCTAACCCTCCAGAACGCACTCAATATCATGCTTCAAGTCTCGGTTCTCGGTATCGTCAGTACTGGCGCAACAATCCTCCTCATTTCAGGAGGGCTGGACCTCTCTGCAGGAAGCCTGCTATCGCTCAGTGCCTACATAGCTGGTCTAGTCATCCTTCGGTTCCAGTCGCTCCCCCTTGCCATTCTCCTCGCATTCTGTACCTCTGTAGGATTTGGGGCTTTTAATGGTCTTTTGGCTGCGACCGAGCGAGCTCATCCCTTCATCATTACCCTTGGCATGATGACCTTCCTCCAGGGCATTGCCATCGCCATTAGCCGGGGAAGCCCCATCAACGGCATGGGAGGACTTTACGAGATCATTGGCATTCGAGATTTCCTGCGTATCCCTCTGCCGGTTTTCGTGTTTCTTACCGTCCTGGTCATCGCAGACATCTTCCTGCGCTATTTCCCCCTGGGAAGATATGCTTACGCCATCGGGGGCAACCAGGAAGCCTCACGGCTTTCCGGAATCCGTGTGGGAAGGGTAAAGGTCATCCTCTATGCACTCAATGGAGTGTGTGTAGGTATTGCCGCTATCGTCCTCAGCGCTATCCTGGATTCAGCGCTCCCAACAATGGGGAGTGGATATGAGCTTCGGGCCGTGGCAGCAACGGTCATAGGGGGAACTCCCCTTTTTGGGGGAAGGGGAA
>APCU01000127.1 GCA_000347575.1 Candidatus Caldatribacterium saccharofermentans OP9-77CS
CACGATGCAGGTTCTCAGTCGCCGCAATCATCTCACGGGCGACAGAGGAGACCTCAAGGAGAAAGCGGCGAAGGGCAGAAGAAGCCTGCCCAAGGGAAGAAAGCAGGTCCCCTATCTCATCCCTCCGGGGGTTCGTGATCTCCCCGGTCAGGTCACCCTGCTCGAGCCTTTTTGCGAAGGCAACACCCTGGCGAAGCGGGAACACGATACCCCGGGAAAGAACAGTACTGAGCACCAGTGCGATGACCACAATGGCCACGGCAACAAAGCGGAAAATCTGCGAAAACACCCTCTGCGTTTGCTCCACAGCAGCCACGCCTTTTACAAACAGCGAAAGAACCTCCTGATTCATCGCGTCCATGGCCTGCGTCAGGTCCTCTTCTACGCCTCGTATTTCCTCCATAGCAGTTGCAATCCGGGCCTCAAGAGAGGAAAGTTCTCCATCGGTCTGCACGACTTCCTGCCACGAGGCCTCAAGGGGACGGAAGTACTCCTCGAGAAAAGACTGTGCGGCCTGAGAAGCGTAGAGCTTTAAGAAATCGCCCTCAAAGAACCGTTTGACGCTGCCCAGCACACTCTCGGTGAACGTTCTGGCCCTCTCCTTGTCCTCCCCTCCCAGAAGGAGAAAGTTCTTCCGTTCGCGATCGAAGAGGTTCAACCGTTCCACCCATCTGTCAAGACGCAGTTCTTCAAGACCGTTCTGGAGCTCCTGGTAAGCCATGTTGAACTCCATGAATACGTCGCTTCTTTCCCCCAGCTCAAGCGTGGACAGGGCCTGCACGAACTCCTCGCTTTTTCCTCGGAAAGCACCGAGTTTTGCAAGGAGACGGTTCTTTGTCTCCTCGGAAAACTCGGCTTCCTCGATGCTTTTTTTCAGGTCCTCAAGACGAGCACCTACACCTTTACGAATTTGCCCATAGGGATCACCGCAGAATGCGGCTTCAAAGAGGCTGCGGTAGACTTCTCCAAGGGGTACAGCATATCCCTTGAGCTCTTCACCCACGTTCTTCACAAAGTCAAAAACCGAGGTCGAAAGTTTATCCGTGGCGACTGCCTTATCATTTCGGGCACGAAGCTTCACCAGGCGTTCCCGCCACATATCCCGCAGGCTCCTGGCCTTTTCATCGTAAGTGCTCTGAAGGCTCCAGAGCCTGTCGAGTTCCTTCGCAAGGACGGTTCCCTGCGGCAGAGGAGAAAGGGTATAGGAAAAGTTCTCTTTTTCCCAGAGCTCACCATACCGGGCGAGGAATTCCTCCGAAGTACTCCCCAAACGGAAGGCTTCAAGGTACATTTTTGAGCGCTCACTCAGGGCAGTAAAAGCCGCTTCCATGACCTCGAGGCGATCCGGGTCCTCTTCAAGGAGGTACGAGGAAAGCAGGGCGTTCTCCTGAGAGACGATCCCCTTAAGACGCGACGTAGCAAGAAGGAGAGGGAACGACTTCTCCACCTCCACAAAGGACGTTTGTACCCTCTGGAAGGCGAAAAGCGCCATCACCCCGACCACACCGGCCAGGACTGCAAGGACGAAAAAGCCCAGATATATCCTTGTTCTCACAAGCACAAGGATCACCCCTCTTTGTGGGTTTTCTCCCAGGGCCCAGGAGCGCAAACCCCCGGGCTACGCTTCTATCGGTCGCGCAAGGAGAACGGCTGCCATGGCGACGAAGGCAACGATTTCGGATCCCGCTGGCCAGTAACGACCGGTAATGGAGATAAGCATGCCAAGGGCAAAGGAGGCAAGAAACGTTCCCCGGAGATTCCCAAGACCACCGGTGAGCACCACCGCAAAACAGAGGAGAAGGATGTGCGAGCCCATATAGGGATGCACGGCAGTAATGGGGGCATAGAGCACTCCACCAAGGGCCGCAAGGGCGCTGCCCAGAACAAAAGCCAGAGAGAAGTACTTCTCCACACCAATCCCAAGACAGCGCACCCCTTCCCGGTTGTCTAAGGCAGCCACGATGATTTTCCCCACCATGGTTTTCCTCATGAAGAGTTCGAGCCCGAAGAACACCACAATCGCGAGCAGTATCACAAGAAGGCGGTATGTGGGGAAGACAAAGCCCAGAATGTCCACCGTCTTCCCCAGGGGATCGCTGACGGGTTTCGGAAAAACCCCCCACAGCCATTTCACAATGTCCACACCGATGAGGAACACCGCATAGGTGGCAATGAAGGTGTAATCCAGTGATTCCCCATAGAGACGGCGAATCACAAACCGTTCAATACCGTATCCCGCCAAAGCGGCAACAGCAACGCCCACCATACCTCCCCAGAAAAACGGTACGCCCAGGCTTCTCATCGAGGCTATCAGGAGATACGCCCCGAGGGTATAGGTGATGGTGTGAGCGAAATTGATCACCCTCATGGTCCCAAACGTGAGGGAAAAACCGACGGAAATGAGGTACAGCACCGCCCCAACAGTCAACCCGTACATGATGGCGTAGATCATCGGGACATCCCTTCCTTCGAAGAGCCTGATTTCACACGAGCAGCAAGCCCTGAATACAGGGCTTCAAGCCCACCCCAGATGCCACCTCGAAACCTGAAGACGATAAGAAGAAGCGCCACCCCAAGGAAGAACTCCCAGCGCTGGAAGTATACCGGAAGGAGGTTGGTGATGAGCATGTAAATGATGCCTCCAAGAAGGGCGCCATAGAGCCGTCCTGAGCCCCCAAGAAGACAGGCAAAAACAATACCAGCATTGGCGTGAACGTCCAGCGTATTGGGGTTCACATAGCCATAGTTCAAGGCCGTGAGTGCCCCACCGAATCCGGCCACCGTGGCGGCCAAAACGAAAGTGACCCATTTGTAGAGCTGAGTATTGTACCCTAAAAACCGGACGCGCTTCTCGTCTTCCTTAATGGAACGCAAAAGCACCCCATAGGAGGAAGAAGTGAATATCCGAAGAAAGAGAAAAACAAGAAGCAGAGAGGCCAGAACAAACCAGAAACGAAAGGTGGGATTCCGGAAATTCACGTACCAGAAACTCAGATTGCGAATACTGAGGCCATTCTCTCCCCCCGTGATGTCCTTGAGAGGGGACATAACGAGGAACCACCCCACCCGGTTAAAAGCCAGGTTCGCCAGGGCAAAAGCGGCTCCAGCTATCCGCACGGTAATGGCCCCAACGGCCATCCCCGCAAGGCACGCTGCCACAATCCCAAGCACAATGGCCAGGAGAGGGTTGGTGGTCAGGTACCGAAGTGCAAGGCCCACGGTGTAGGCACCGACCCCAACGTAGAGGAGATGCCCAAAGGAAAGCCTCCCCATATACCCGTAGAGGAGGTCAAAAGAGAGCACAATGATGCAGAAGATAGCAAAGTCTGTTGCCCGATGTGCCCCAAGAAACGGCACCAGGATGAGGAAAACGACACCGATGAGAATGAGCTCCAGGGCTTTCTGTCCCACCCCAGCCTGGGTCAGCTGCTTCCCCACTGCGACGAAGGTCTTCTCCAGAACCAGACCCCGTTCCTTCACCACATTGCCCATGACCTTCAAACCCCTTTCATAGAGCCTTCTCCAGGAGGCTGGTATTGCAGATTTCTGAAGCGTCGTCCAGAACCTGGGTAACCTTTCCTTCTTTGAGCACCACAACCCGGTCGGCCAGCTGGCTCACCAGAGGAAGGTTTTGCTCCACAACAACCGCTGAAAGTCTGCCCTTGAGGTGTTTCAGAATCCTTGCGATTTCGTTGATGACGATGGCAGCCAGACCCTGTGTGGGTTCATCGACAAGAAGAAGCCTCGGATTACCGACCATTGCCTGCCCGATGAGGAGAATCTGCCGCTGCCCGCCGCTCAGCTGACCGGCCTTCAAGTTCAAAAAATCCTTCATCTTTGGGTAAATCTCAAGCACCTTGTCCAGTGCCTGCGAAAGAGGCTCACCGCTGGAATACGCGGCAATCTCGATGTTTTCCCGAACCGTGAGGGAACCAAAGACCTTTTTATCCTGGGTAACGTAGCGAATACCCCGGTGGTAGAGCTGTTCTGGTGGTAAGCCCGTGATGTCTCCACCGTCGAAGTATATGGAACCCTTCAGGGGACGAAGAAGTCCCATGATGGTTCTGAGCAGCGTCGTTTTCCCCGCGCCATTCCTCCCCACCACAAAAAGCATTTTCCCTTCCTCAAGGTCAAGCGATACATCATGGAGCACCTTTGCGTGACCGTAGGCAACGTCTATACCTGCTACCTGAAGCATGCCCCTACCCCTTTCTCCAGAATGTCACACTCCTGAGACCCCTGCGCGCTCGAGGATTTCCTGTTTCCCCCAGTAACATTCGTTGACCAAGGGGTTCGTAAGAACCTCAGAGGGATTCCCCTCGCAGATGATGCGCCCTTCGTTCATCACACAGAGCCGGTCCACAAAATCGACAATCATCGATATCTTGTGCTCAATGATGCCGATGGTGATCTTACCCTTCAGAGATTTCAGAAGCGCAAGTACCTTGGCAATTTCAACGTCACTCAAGCCACTGAAGGGCTCATCAAGGAGGAGGAGCTTCGGTCTGAGAGAGAGCGCAAGGGCAATCTCAAGGAGTCGCCGATCACCATAGGAAAGCTCACCAGCTACCGCTTCGGCCTGGCCCTCAAGGCCCACAAGTTTCAGGGCTTCAAGCGAATCGGCCCAGGTATTGGCAGCGGGAGTCGTCATGAACCTCCACAAGGAATGGTACATTCCGCTATGCCAGGCAACGCATGGAACGAGATTCTCCCACACTTTGAGGGAGTTAAAGACAGACACAAGCTGAAAGGTGCGGACCATTCCCATCTTGACCCTCTCTTCGGGAGAGAGATGCGTCACATCCCGACCCTGGAAGAAAATTCGCCCCGCAGTGGGCGGAAAGAATCCGGAAAGGAGATTGAACAGGGTCGTTTTCCCCGAGCCGTTCGGCCCTATAACGCCCAGGGTCTCGTTCTCTTCAATCCGCAGATCCACGCTGTTGACGGCAACGAGCCCTCCAAACCTCTTGGTCAACCCACTCGTTGTTAGGAGACTCACTCTCAAGAAACCTCCTCATGAAAAAATTGGGGCAACCGCTACTCTTTGAGAGTAGCGGTTGCCCTTGGGTTCACTTGTAGCCCATCTCTTCAAG
>APCU01000128.1 GCA_000347575.1 Candidatus Caldatribacterium saccharofermentans OP9-77CS
AAGTGGAGCAGGATGATGTTCTTTTTCAACGCCTCGTACACATATTCACGAGCAGAAGACCCCCTGCGGGGTACAGAAAGGAGTTCCACACTCTCCCTCCTCTTTGTTGTATACTACCATGCACACATACTCATGTCAACCGTCACACGCCAGCGTACGCCAGGAATCCTCCATCCACGGGAATAACAGCACCGGTAACAAAACCGGAAGCCTCGTCGTCACAGAGCCACAGGAGCGTTCCCAGGAGCTCTTCCGGTTTCCCGAGTCTCCCCATGGGGGTGTGGGCGAGAATCTTCTGCGCCCGGGGAGTCAGCGACCCGTCTTCAGCCACAAGGAGGCGGTAATTCTGCTGGGTGAGGAAAAAGCCTGGAGCAATGGCATTGACCCGAACCCCTGTCTTCCCCAGGTATACGGCGAGCCACTGGGTGAAATTCGCCACTGCGGCTTTCGCTGCGGCATAGGCCGGAACCCTGGTGATGGCCCGAAAAGAGGCCATGGAAGCAATGTTGATGATGACCCCCCTGCCTTTCCGGACCATGTCCTTTCCAAAGACCTGAGTGGGGATAACAGTTCCGAGGAGATTGAGGTCGAAAACAAAGCGAAATCCTTCAGGGTCAAGATCAAAGAAAGTTGTCTCTCCCTGTGCAAGGTCAGCAGGCTCGAAAAACTCTTTCGGGAGCGTTCCCCTGGGGTGATTCCCTCCCGCCCCGTTGATGAGGATGTCGCACACCCCGAGAACTTCCCGAACCTTCGAAGCCGCTTGGAGGACACTGTCCCGGTCAAGGACATTGCACTCCACAGCCTGGGCCACTCCACCGGCTCCCCGGATTTCCTCGGCCACCTTTTGAGCGGCTGCGAAATTCAGGTCCAGAACTGCCACTTTCGCTCCATGGGCGGCCAGTGCCTTCGAAAAGGCACTGCAGAGCACCCCACCGCCACCGGTGACCACCGCAACCTTTCCGGTAAAATCGAACATCCTCTCACCTCCAGCTACATTGTGAGCACAACCTTGCACGTTGCTTCAGGGTAATGCTCAAGGAGTGCAAAGGCTCTGTGCACCTCCAAAAGGGGAAAGACGTGGCTGATGAGCTTTCGGGAGTGAAGCTGTTTCTTTTCAAAAAGCTCCACCACTCGGGGGAACTTGTGCGCCTGAAGCCTCGACCCCACAATGGTGAGTTCCCGCAAGGTCACCAGGGCCTGAGGAATAGCAGAGGGAGTCGTATGGAACCCCAGAACAACAACCCTCCCGGCCCGGGAAACGAGTCGAACTGCCCGCTCGAAGGTCTCGGGAAGACCCACGGCATCGATGACCACGTTAGCACCATCCGGGAAGTGGTGCAGTACTTCGTCTTCGAGACTTGAAGCCTTTGTATTGACGACGAATGCCGCACCGAGTTCTCTGGCTCGCTCCAGGCGTTCCGGGATGATGTCGGCCACTCCGCACAAAGCCCCAATAAGACTCAGGTACGCAAGGATGCACAAACCTATCGGTCCTGCTCCAAGGATCAGGACCCTGTCTCCCTCCTGCACCATTCCCCGATCGGCCACCTGCGCAGCAATGGTGAAAGGCTCAATGAGTGCGGCTTCTTCCCAGGAGAGATCTCCCGAAAAGGGATGGAGATTCCTCTCCGGGACCACCACATATTCCTGAAATCCCCCATCTCTGTGTACCCCCAGGACTTCAAGGCGCTCGCACACATTGGGTCGACCAGTACGGCAGGGGTAACATTGCCCGCAGTACATTATGGGCTCCACGACCACACGGTCACCTCGTTTCACCCTCGTGACTTTCCGGCCGATTTCCACAACCTCTCCCACAAACTCATGCCCGATGACCCGGGGATACGTGGCCACCGGGGAGGTTCCGTGGTAGATGTGGAGGTCTGAGCCACAGATTCCCCCTGCCCGCACCCGCACAAGAACCCCGTCTTCTTGCTCGAGACGGGGAACCTCCCGCTCTTCCACCGTAAGCACCCCTGGCCGGGGCACCACCACGGCCTTCATCCTCTCACCTCCTAACGCAAAAGACCCGGCAGCGCCAGACTCAGCGGAGGGCAGTAGCTCACAAGGAACAATACCGCAAGAAGGACGAGGAAGAAAGGGATGTTGGCCCTCACCAGGTCTCCCAGGGAAATTCTGGCGATGTTTGCCGCCACGAAAAGGCACACTCCCACCGGAGGTGTGGTCAAACCGATGATGAGATTCAAAACCACCATGACGGCAAAATGAATGGGGTCCATGCCAATCTTCATGGCTACGGGAAGAAGAACCGGGACAAAAATCACAAGCGCCGCCACCGTCTCCATGAAACAACCTACAAAGAGGAGAATGGCGTTAATGAGGAGGATAACCACAAAGGGATTGGTAGAAATGCTCAGAATCCCCTGAGCTACAAGCTGGGGAATTCTCTCGGTGGTGATAATCCAGGCAAAAAGGCGGGCCAGACCCACAAGCACCATTACCGAAGTCGTCATCCGGACCGACTCTACGACAATCCTGGGGATATCGCCGGGTTTGAGCTCCCGGTACACCAGAGTCCCCACAAGAAGAGCATACACCACGGCCACAACTGAAGCTTCGGTGGGCGTGAAAATCCCCCCAAGAATGCCCACAAGAATAAGGACAACCATTCCCAAAGCCCAGGAAGCGTCAAGAAACGTCCTGAAGACGGCCCGAAGGGAAAGTCGTTCCTCTTTCGGATAGTTCCTTTTCACCGAGAGGTAGTAGGTGATGGCCATAAGGGAAAATCCAAGAATCACTCCAGGGATGGCCCCGGCCAGGAAAAGACGCGTGACGGATAGCCCCGTGAGGGTCCCCACGATAATCATGGGAACGCTTGGAGGGATGATAGGACCAACGGTGGAAGACGAGGCTGTAACTGCCGCAGAAAAGTCAGCATCGTACCCTTCTTCCTTCATCGCCGGGATGAGAATTGCCCCGATGCTCGCGGTATCAGCAAGTGCCGTTCCCGATATTCCGGCAAAAATCATGGAGGCCGCCACATTGGCCAGAGCCAGTCCCCCGCGAATATGCCCCACAATGGCGTTGGAGAAATTGATGATACGCCGTGTTATCCCCGCCGTATTCATGAGATTCCCTGCCACGATGAAAGCAGGGATGCAGAGAAGGACAAAGGAATCAATTCCCGAGTACATCTTCTGTGGAATGATGCTTAGAGGAATGCCTTTAACGAGGAGGTAGAATAGCGAAGAAACCCCCAGAGAAAAGGCCACGGGGAACCCCAAAAGCAAAAGGACCACAAAGGAGAGAAAGAGCAAAAGCGCCATCACCTGGCATCACTCCTCTTTCTGAAAACAAGAACCCCTTGTCGAAAAGCGTAAAGGGCAAGAAAAAAGGAAACGACAACCATGCTGGCATAGGCGAAGACCATGGGAATACGCATGGTTGGCGACATCTGCAAAAGCCCAAGCCGGGCAAACTGGAGGCTGTACCAGAAAACCACAAGGAAGAACCCTCCTGTGATGAAGCTGAAGGCGGCCTGAAAGCCCCTTGCCGCTTTCTCGGGAAAACGGCGGATCAGGAAATCGACGCTCACAAACTCCCCTCGCTTCAGTGCGCAGGGAGCTCCAAGAGCCACGGCCCATACAAAGAGGAACCTCGAGGTCTCCTCAGTCCAGGAGAACACGATGAAGGGGAGGAAAAACCTTGTGATAACGCTCAGCATCACCACGCCAACGAGTGCCATAAAGGCCACCATCATTCCTGTGGCCAGAATCGCCTCGAGAGGATCCCGCTTTTCCATTGCACTCCCTCCAAAAAAGAAAGCCCCGGCAGGAAACTGCCGAGGCTTCCCACGTGCCATCCCCCACCACCCGGATTCCTACTCAAGCTCCTGGATGCGCCTGTAGAGGGCTGCCTGCTCAGGGGTGAGAACCTTTTCTACGGCCTCAGACATAATCTTCCGGAAGGCCTCCTTATCCACCTCAGAGTTGATAACCATGCCCTTTTCGACGAGCTTCTGCTTAAACGTGGGGATTTCCTGCCAGAAGAGGAGATCCGCATACTGCTGGGCTTCCCGGGCTGCTTCGAGAACAGCATCCTGGAGATTTTTGGGAAGGGATTCAAACTGCTTTTTCCCCAGAACCACCCAGACCCAGCCGATGACATGCTCGGTCTCGTTCACGTACTTCTGAACCTCGTAGAAACTGGCGTTGTAGATGAGGTCGTAAGGGTTTTCCTGGGCGTCAATAACTCCCTGCTGCAGGGCAGTGAAGACCTCGCTGAAGGCCATAACCTGTGGGCTTGCCCCTACCGCCTTCCAGGCCTCTACAAAGAGCGGAACGTTGGGCAGACGAAGCCGGAGCCCCCGTACATCTTCTGGTTTGTGGATGGGTTTGTTGGAGGTGAGATTCCGCGGTGCCCGGATGTGGTAGTAGAGGGGAATCACGCCGACTTTCTCAATGATTTCCTGGCGAATCTCATGGCCAATGTCACTATTTATGGCCTTCACCATGTGGTCGATGGATTTAAAGGCATAGGGTGCAGCAATGAGCGCGGCCTTGGGTGCCCAGTTCTGCATGGATTCTCCAGAAATGGTGAGGTCTGCGGTACCAGCCTGAATCATGGTGAGGACCTCGATTTCCTTCCCCAGCTGTTCATTGGGGTAAATCACAATCTCGATTTCGCCGTTCGTCTTTTCCTTCACGAGTTCAGCGAATTTTACCGCAGTGCGGTGCCACATGTGTTCCTCGTTCACCAGATGTCCGAACTTCCAGACGATTTTGGCCTCCGCACCGAGGAGACACACCCCAAAAACCCCAAGGAGCACCACGAGGAAGATAAGGGAAAAACGGCGCATACTCTTACCTCCCCTCTTTTGTATGCTACCATGTTAGCATTCTTTAAAGGAGGCGTCAAGAAGCAACTTCCATATACCGCGAGAAAAGAAGAGATTCGGGGAGGGACAAGACAAGAAGACGAAAAGGAAAGCACGTTGAATCCCTCATAGGTAGGCTACAAACCCTCGCTGTTCTGGCGCTTGTGACCATCAGCGAGCTGTTTCAATCCCTCATAGGTAGGCTACAAAC
>APCU01000129.1 GCA_000347575.1 Candidatus Caldatribacterium saccharofermentans OP9-77CS
ATTTAAGTATTAAAGTACCTAAAAATAAAAAGAGAGGAGATGAGGCCCCGATGACACGGAAAGTCATCGAAATCGACGAGGCAAAATGCAATGGATGCGGGCAATGTGTGGCTGCTTGTCACGAAGGGGTTATCGCCCTGGTGAACGGGAAGGCAAAAGTCGTTCGGGAATTCCTTTGCGATGGCCTGGGAAGCTGCATTCCCCAGTGCCCTCAGGGCGCCATTCGCCTGGTGGAAAGACCCGCCGGAGAGTGCCCACACATTTTTGTGGAAACACAGTCTTTTTGGCCCATTCAGCTTGCCCTTGTTACTCCCTTTGCTCCTTTCCCGAAAGACCTGGTCATCGCCGCAGATTGCACCGCTTTTGTCACCCCGAACTTCCACGAGCTCCTTGGGGAGCGCAGGGTGCTCATCGCCTGCCCCAAGCTCGATCCTCCCCGAGGTTATGGAGAAAAACTCGCTGAAATCTTTCGCCGGAATGACATCAACTCCCTTGAGATCCTCCACATGGAAGTTCCCTGCTGTTTTGGCCTTGTGCGGCTTGTGGAGGAGAGCATCGGGATAAGCGGAAAGGTTCTCCCCCTCACTATCACCACCCTCTCAATCCAGGGAAGGGTCATCCGCAAGGTTTCCAAGGTCGCCGGACAAGAAGACCCAAAAGAGAGCTTGCCCGTATCTCAGGCACAGGTATAATGAAGGAGGAATGGGAGAAAACAGCAGGGCGAAAAAGGCCTTTCTCATCGATATGGACGGCGTTCTTCTTTTTGGGGAACGGGCCATCCCGGGAGCGAGGGAGTTCATCGAAAGCCTCAAGGCGGGAGGGTACAAGTTTCTCATCCTCACCAACAACTCCCGGTATACTCCTTTTGACCTCATGCACCGGATGCAGAGAGCAGGAATTGCTGTGGAGGCAAAGGACTTCTACAGTAGCGCTATGGCCACCGCGCATTTTGTGAGTTCCCAGAAACCCCGGGGATCGGCTTTCGTTCTCGGTGGAACGGGCCTCTACCAGGCCCTGATGGAAGTGGGGTATTCCTTCACCGACTACCGTCCTGACTTCGTCATCTTAGGAGAGATGGAATCGTACCCGTACGATGGGATCGTCCGGGCCTGTCAGCTCATCATGGCTGGAGCCTCTTTCATCGCCACCAACCCTGACCCAACAGGTCCCGGGACAAGCGGCATCGTCCCCGCCTGCGGAGCCGTTGCTGCCCTCATTGAGCGGGCAACCGGTGCCACTCCGTATTTTGTCGGAAAACCCAATCCCCTGATCCTCCGCCTTGCCCTCCGGTACCTTGGAGAGCATTCGGAAAACGCCGTGATGATTGGGGACCGGATGGATACCGACATCCGGGTGGGGCTTGAATCAGGCTTAGAAACCATCCTTGTCCTCACCGGAGTCACCAAACGGGAGGACGTCGCCCGCTTCCCCTACAAGCCCCACCGGGTGGTGGAGTCCCTCAAAGAAATCGCGCTGTAGTCACCACATTTCTGCGGCGATTCTCTCGAGCACAGCGATGTTTTCCGCCGGCGTCCCCGGGGAAACTCCCCCTCCGGCAGAGAGGAGGAGCCGGACGTTCCCAGAGTTCTCCGCTTCCTGTAAACAGGCCGAGGCTGCATTCTGAACCTCTTCAGGCGTTCCCTGGGCAAGCACCTCCAGGGGAGGAATGTTCCCCATAAGGCAAACTCTGCCCCCGGTCTTCTCCGCAAGGGCTGTGATGCTAATGGTGTGGCTGAAGTTGAGCACCTGCAATCCTGTGTCCGCAAGAAGATCGGCAAAGGGCAGGATGTTGGCGTCATTATGGTAGACCCGAATTTTGTCAGGGAACGCCTCGAAAATCGCCTGAAGATACGGATGGGCAAACTCCTCGTAGTCTCTCCGGGACAGAAATCCGACCACGTCATCAAGGAGCATAATGCCCTCGCACGCCGGAACGGTGCGCACCTGTGCCTTCAGCCAGGCAATGACCGTTTCGGTCGTGATCTCAAGGAGTTTCTTTGTCCTCTCAGGCTCGGTCTTGAGATCAAGAAGGAACTCGGTGAGCCCTCGAAGGTGTGCAGCGGTCACAAGAGGTCCCCGGGCCGCCACCATGCGGATGAATATGCCCTGTTCTCTCAGGACCTCCTGGGCTTTCCGGTACCACCAGAGCACAAAGGGCATGAGACCATCGCGTTCCGGATCAGGAACGGTCAGGGCATCGACCTCGTCAATGCTTCTGAGGACCGGGTTTATGGTCGGCGTGCTCCCCCCGTACCAGTTGATTTTGCACCCAAAGCCTGAGGGCTCAGCCGCCATGCCGTACTCCACCCAGAATCCGGGGAGGAAGACGATGTGGGGATAGGTCTCGTATACCCGGAGGTTAGCCTCAAGCCAGGCATCAAAAGCGAGGTAATAGTCAAAGTGAGAGATGCCCCGCCATCCCGGAATCCAGGGGCTGTCCACGATAAGGGCCACGGAGGGAGAATGCTTCGAATGCCCAGAAACTGCCTCTTTGAACCGGTTCCAGCGTGCTTCGTCCATACCTTTCCTCCTTTCACTTCATCAACCCCACAAGGGCTAAAGAGAGCTGCGGCACAAGAATCAGGACCACTACCAGGGCGAGCAACGCCCCCACGTAAGCCCAGCTTTCCCGGATGCATTCCTCAACTTTTATGCCTCCCAGAGAGCACACCGTGTACATGTTGACACCCACAGGAGGAGTGACCCCACCAATCTGGATGAGGATGGCCATGATGATGCCAAAGTGCACCGGGTCAAACCCTGCAGCCCTGACGATGGGCAGGAAAATGGGAGTGAGAAGCAGTATGTTCACCGTCCCCTCCATGACCATTCCGGCCACGAAAAGGAAGGCTGTGATGGCCAGCATCAAGAGAAAAGGATGGCTGGTGAGGCCAAGGATAAAAGTGGACATCTTCACCGGGACTTTCTCGTACGCCAGGGCGTACATGAGGATGGCCGCCATGGAGACGATGAGCATAATCACAGCGTTGTCCTCAGCAGCATCCCGTATGGCCTCCCAGAATTTCTCCCGGGTGAGTTCCCGGTGGATGAACTTCCCCACAAAGAAAGCGTAGACCACGGCAAAGGCTGCGGCCTCAACCGGAGCAAAAATGCCAAAACGGAGAGTTACAACGAGAAAGAGGGGAAATAGCAGAGCCCAGATAGACTCCCGGAAAGCAGAAAGAACCTCCCGGAAAGAATGTCGCCGTCCCCGCCGCTCGAGATCGTAGCCCCTGTGAACCGCCTTCCAGTGCGTCACCCCCATCATGGTGATACCCATGAGGATGCCGGGGATAATTCCAGCGATGAAGAGTTTGCCCACCGAAACCTGTCCCGCAAAGCCATAGAGCACAAGACCAATACTTGGAGGAATAATGGCCGTACTCAGGGAGCTGCAGGCCAGGACCGCTGCGGAAAACCCATCGGCGTAGCCCCTCTGGCGCATCTCAGGAAGAAGAACGCGGGTCTCCATCGCCGCATCGGCATTGGAGGATCCCGAAACACCCCCCATGAGCATGCTGAGAACACAGCTCACCTGCGCCAGGGCTCCTGGAAGATGCCCCACGAGAACATCAGCAAGGTGAATGAGCCGCCGGGTGATGCCCGAAACGTTCATGAGATGTCCCGCAAGGACGAAGAAAGGAACGGCAAGCAGAGGAAAAGACTGGGTCCCGGCCACAAGTCGCTGGGCCACAATGGGAATGGGAATGCTCGTCTGGGAAAGAAAGTACACCATCCCGGAGATACCGAGCGTGAAGGCAATGGGGACGTTGGCAAGAAGAAGAATGACGAAGGTCAGCGCAGAATACAGCAGTGACATGGTCTCTCCCTCACTTTTTCTGGAGCGCCCGTACCTTCTCCATAATCCGAACCAGAACCGTAAAGCCCATGAGCGCCGTTCCCACCGGGACAGCCGCAACCACCACGGAGTAGCTCAAAAAGAAAAGCTCTTCGAAAACTCTCCTGGTATTCGCCAAAACCATGCGCACTCCGAGAAAAGCAATGATAAGGAGGAAAACCAGGATGAGCACAGCGGTCAGAAGTTCAATGATATCTCGTACGCCCCGGGGCAGGCGGTCCACAAGCGAGCTCATTCCGATGTGGCGGCTCCGGCGCAGGGCCCGGTCAGCACCGATGTAGATGAGCCACACAAAAAGCCCAGAGGCCAGGGCATTCGTCCAGTTGATGGGGTACCCCACATAGCGGAGCACCGCGGAAACGAACACCAGTCCGACAATGACAAGCAGCAAACCCTGGCAGAACGCAACCTCAATCCGGTCAAGGATTTCAAGAGCCCGCTGCACCTTTCACCCCTCCGGAAGGGGCGGCAAAAGCCGCCCCAGTTTTCACTCTTTCCCCAGGAATTCCCGGATTTTTTTGCGAAGCTCCTGGTACCCGAGCTTCTCGTAAACCGCTTCGGCTCGTTTCTTGAAGGGTTCGAGGTCGACATCGCTAATTACAGCCCCTTCAGCGGCCATTTTCGCTTCAAGGTCGTCAAGCGTCTCAAGGAGAAGTGAAGTAGCGTAGTCCCCTGCTTTTTCAGCCTCTTCAAAGAGGATTTTCTGGTATTCCTCAGGAAGCTGGCTGAACCATTTATCCCCCACGACCGGAGCATTCCAGAGCTGGATGTGACCGGTGCGGGTGATGTACTTCGTCACTTCATAAAGTTTGGAACCGTAAGTGGCCGGGTGCTGGGCTTCTGCGCCGTCGATGACCCCCTGCTGCAGTGCTGGATACACTTCAGTCCAGGGGAGTGCCACGGGTGTTGCTCCCAGCGCCCTTATGGTTTCCTGCCACACAGGAGCACCGGGGGTACGAATCTTCAGGCCTTCAAGGTCTTCAGGTTTCTGGATGGGCTTTTTCGTCAGAAAATGGCGGGCCCCGGCGTACCAGTTGAAAGCCAGAACCACAAGACCCTGTTCCTTGCGGAGTTTCTCAAACCATTCCTTCGGAAGGTCGGACTTCAAGAGCTTCTGCAT
>APCU01000130.1 GCA_000347575.1 Candidatus Caldatribacterium saccharofermentans OP9-77CS
GTAGCCAACAAGCTCCTGCGGCAGATCTTTGCCATCCTGAGGAGTGGGATTCCCTATGATCCCCATTACTTAGAACGGAAAAGGAGTCTTGCCTTCCAGGGGACTTGACTTTGAACACAGAACATTCTGAGGAGGGAGAAAGATGTCGCAGGATATCCGCGCCTTCTTTAACGAGAAAGCTCCCTTCTGGGACGCCATGCAGGAGGTTCCTGAAGGGAAACTCCGGGCATTGCTTTCGGAACTTCCCATTGTCCGGGGTGGTGTCATTCTTGATGTCGGCTCGGGCACGGGAGTCCTCATCCCTTTTCTCCGGGAACTTTTTGCCCCCTTCCTCATCGTGGAGCTCGACATTGCTGAGGCCATGCTTGCGGAGGCCCGGAAGAAATTCGGGGACGATGGTATCCGGTACGTTCACGGCGACGCAAAAGAAGTGGTGTTCGCCGAGACTTTCGATGCCATCATCTGTTACTCCTCCTTTCCTCATTTCGAGGACAAGGAGGGGACTCTTCGGCACCTCCTTGCTTTCCTCAAGGACGGTGGGGTCTTTGCCATTCTCCACACCGCTTCTCGGGAGTACATCAATGCTCTCCACGCACAGAACGAGGTCACCAGAAACCATCTCCTTCCCGAGGGAGACGAAGTCGCCCGAATGCTTGCCGGCCTTGGGCTTTCCGTTCTCATCGTTCGTGATACCCCTGAGGAGTACCTTGTCGCGGGACTGAAAAAGGGCGTACAATAGGGAAAAAGAACTCGAGGTGCACCTTGGGCATCTTCCTGCAGTTTGGGGCAGGTAACATCGGACGGGGATTCATGGCGCAGCTCTTTTTCGAGGCGGGATACGAGGTCGTTTTCGTCGATGTCCGAAAGGACCTCGTTGACCTCCTCAACACCCGAAAGGTGTATCCCCTCCGTATTCTCGATGCGTATACGAAAGAAACCATCGAGTGCTCCATCGGTCCGGTACGGGCGCTCCATGCCTCTGACGTAGAAGCAGTTGCTATGGTGTTTTCTCAGGCTGAGGTCTCTGGAACTGCAGTTGGGGTGAAAAACCTTGAAAGCCTTGCTCCCCTCATAGCTCTGGGAATTAAAAGACGCCGGGAATGCAGCGGGCCACCTCTTGACATCTACCTCTGTGAGAATGCCAAAGATGCCTCAAGCTTCCTCAAAAAAGCGGTTTTCCAGCACCTTACCGGGGAAGAGCAATCATGGGCCGAGAAGAAAATCGGTTTTGTGACCACGAGTGTGGCCCGTATGGTTCCCTCGAGAGAAGCGTTCCCGGAGCTTGAGGATCCCCTCCTTGTGGTTGCCGATGCATACCGTGAGTTCCCCTATGACGCCAGGGCCTTGCGGGCTCTTCCGCCCCGTGTTCAGAGCATGAAACCAGTGGCAAACTTCGAAGCCGAGTTCTTTCGAAAACTCCACACCCACAATCTCGGCCATGCCGCTTTGGCGTACCTCGGGTACCTGAGAGGTCGTACCTACGTCCACGAGGGGTTTTCTGACCCCCTGATTAACGAAGTTTTCGAGAAGGCTCTGGATGAAACAACCGAGGCGCTCTTTCGCCGGTTTCCCGGTCTTGACCGGGAAGAGCACAGGAGGATCCGGGAGGACATTCGGGTACGCTTTGGGAATCCCCTCCTTCGGGATACCGTGCACCGGGTTGCCCGGGATCCCCTTCGGAAACTCGCTCCTTCTGAGCGCCTTATCGGGAGTGCTCTGCTCTGCCTTGAAGAGGGGGTATTCCCCGAGTACATTGCCTGCGTGTGCGCTGCTGCCCTGTGTTACGACTGGCGTGGGGATCCTGAAGCGGTTCGACTTCAGGAGATGATAAAGGAAAAAGGCCTTTTCTCTCTTCTCGATGCACTCTGTGGCATTCCCCCTGTAAGCCCTCTGGGGGAGCGAATCATCTCCTGGTACGAATTCTGGCGACGCCCACAAAAGGAGTGATGGAACGTGCAAGCGGCGGTTTTCTATGGACCCTCAGATCTTCGGGTTGAGGAACGACCGGTTCCGCAGGTGGGGAAAGGGGACGTTCTGGTGAAGGTTGAGGCGTGTGCCATCTGCGGGACAGATGTTCGCATTTTCCACTTTGGCCACCGGGCCATCACCGGACCCCAGATTCTCGGCCATGAGATTGCCGGGGTTATTGCCGAGAAAGGGGAAGGCGTGGAGGGGTACGAGATAGGAGATCGGGTCGTGGTGGACCCGATTGTTTCCTGCGGGCAGTGTTTCTTCTGCCAGCGGGGGCTCACGAACCTCTGCCTTGTTTTCAAGGAGAGGACCGAGGCTTTTGGATACTACTACCCCGGAGGGTTTGCCGAGTACGTCCTTGTACCGGAGAAGGCCGTGCGGCGGGGGAATCTCGTGAAGTTCCCCGAAGGCCTTTCCTTTGAGGAAGCGGCGATCTCCGAGCCCATGGCCTGTGCCCTGAATGGTCAGCTCCTCTCCCGGGTGGGACTGGGTGACCGGGTTCTGGTTATCGGTGCAGGACCAGTCGGATGCATGCACGTAGCGCTTGCTAAGGTCCTCGGAGCAACGAGGGTTTTCGTTGCCGAGATCCAGGAAGCCCGCCTTTCCGAGGCGAAGCGCTTCGGTGCTGACCGGCTCATCAACCCTGCGAAGGAGAACCTGAGAGAGGTTGTCCTTGCGGAAACCCAGGGGATTGGCCCTGATGTGGTCATTGTTGCCGCATCTTCCCGTAAGGCCCAGGAAGAGGCGGTGGAACTTGCTGCCCCCCGGGGGCGGGTGAACTTCTTCGGAGGTCTTCCCAAAGACGACCACATGGTCCAGGTCGATGGCAACACGGTTCACTACAAGGAGCTCTTCATCCACGGGACCTCAGGAGCCACCACCGCCCACATTCGTACCTGTCTTGACCTCATGGGTGCAGGACGCATCGATGGCAAAGCGTACATTTCGAAGGTTATTGCTCTTCAGGAACTCCCCCAGATGCTCCGGGAGATTCAAAAGGGGCCATACCTCAAGGTGGTCGTGAAGCCGTAAGGGAAGTATTGCGGGTTTTAAGCTAAAGAGGGGAATCTTCTGGGAAAAAGCAGGGCCTCTTTCCGGGTCATCTGCAGGAAAGATTGGAGCACCCCTGTCAACCCAAGGATGCCGGCAATTCCTCGATGACCCGATTGGCTTAAGAAAAAAGAGGGGGATTGACCTTTCCTGGAAGCCCTGGTCCTTCCCCCAGGAAGAACATCCTCCTCAGAAACCGGGAACTTACCGCCGGTCCCGAGGTGATCAGCCTCTCTTCTGGCGAGGCTTTCCCTTCGCCTCATGAAATGGGGAAGAGGAGTAGCCCACAGATATCTTTCCGAGCCCTGAAATTCAACGGTGCTCAGTGTGACGCGACATTCTGAGAGCCCAAAAGCGTAAGNTTCCTCCCTTTACTCTTTCCCCCTAGAGCCATAGAAAAGAAGGAGAAAGGAAGAGAGGTTTTGCGAGAAATCTATAGCAACATCACGGTAATGCGAGAGCTGGTGAGCGCTCTGCAGATCCTCAAAGCCATGACTCAGAGTACGTCCTGGATTTCTGCGATATGAGGTGCCCGTAATTAATGGGTGATGTTGAGAAGGAGAAACTCCACCATGGTGAGAGAGCAAAGGGGTGGAGAGAACTTAGAAATTCCCCCTACGATAAGTTGACGCTATCCCAGCCCCTACGGGCTCTTGACAAATTCTCTCCAAAATAGGAAAATACGGCTGTTGATGGAACTTTTGTTATTGAGCAATTTCTCAATATGGTAGACTTTGGGGTAGTCTGCAAGTTTCCTCAAACACTTTTGTGGGCTGGCTTTTGGTAGAAAACCTTGCATGGTGAGTTGTAAGGGTGGGGAAGAAGAGGAAATATGCTCTTCGATTGAGTGGAAAGGGTTGAGACAAAGGGAGTGATAAACACATGAAGGCAGTAGTGGTGCATGGAAAAGAAGACTTTCGGTATGAAGATGTACCGATGCCTGTTGTAGGAGATGAGGAGGTGTTAGTCAGGGTTCGCAAGTGTGGTATTTGTGCTGCAGATCCAAAGATTTTTCACGGAAAAGCATACTTTAGCAAGGTTGTCTATGATCATGCCCCCATTATCGCTGGACACGAATTCATAGGGGAAGTAGTGGAGCTAGGGAAGGGAGCGAAGGAAAAATACGGGCTTGAAATAGGAGACCAAGCTATCGCTGAGCAAATTGTTCCCTGTGGAGAGTGCTATTACTGTCGGAGGGGACTGTACAATCTTTGTGATGTCCANGCTATTTTTGGNGTTTCTGGACCNGATGGNGGATGGGCTGAATACATGAAGTATCCCAGAGGGTCCATCATCTGGAAGGTTCCTCGCGATCTTCCTCCAGAGGTTGGAGTAAGTATTGAGCCCCTGGCTTGCGCTATTCATGGGGTAGAGCGGGGAGATATAAAACTTGGAGATACCGTTGTTGTGATGGGTTTAGGCGCTATCGGGCTTTTTATGCTTCAGGTGGTCCGTCTCAAACACCCTCGGCAAATCATCGCCATTGACGTTGTTGACCACCGTCTGCAGGTTGCTCGAGAGTTAGGGGCTCGATGTAATTCTGAATCCTACAAGAGAAGACGTTGTCGGAGCCGTGAAGGACCTTACTCACGGCATTGGTTGTGATGTGGTCCTTGAGGCCAGTGGCTCTCCGAAAGCAGTTGAAAGCGCTGTTGATATGCTTCGCAAAACGAGGAAGATTGGTAGAATTTTGGAGTTTTTGCCGAGAAAACCTGCATTGACTTCAGTGTTGTTAGTGACATCAAGGAACTTGAAATCGTAGGGGGGCATCTTGGCCTTCGAACATATCCTCTGGCTATAGAGTATCTCGCGACAGGCTTGGTGAAGACCGACAAAGATTAATACTCACGATTTTCCTCTCTCGGAGTGGAGAAAGGCAATCGAGGTATCGGAAAAGAGGTTGGAAAACGCCATTAAGGTTATCATGACGCCCTGACAACCT
>APCU01000131.1 GCA_000347575.1 Candidatus Caldatribacterium saccharofermentans OP9-77CS
TGAGCACTGTTCCTGCCCTTCTCACAGGAGCTGTTGATGCCATCGGCGCTTTTCGCAATTACGAGCTTTTGGCGGTCGAGCTTTTAGGCTATCACCCTATTTTCTTCCCCCAGGAGGATTACGGCGTGCCTAACACGTACGAACTTTTGTTCGTTACCCATCCTGATTACCTTAGGGACAAAGAAAAGGAGCTCAAGGCTTTCCTGCGGGCGGTAGCCAAAGGCATAGAATTTGCCCGTNCAAACCCCGAGGAGGCTTTTGCCATATTTGTGCGCGTTTTTCCGGAATTGGACGACGAGCTCAATCGGCGGAGCTTCGCAGTTACCCTGCCCCTTTACGCTGTCGGGGTGCGCCATGACGACCACGAACGCTGGGAAAGAATGCAAAGCTTCCTTTTAGCGACCGGTATGATTCAGAGTGCTCTGCCGCTTTCGGAGCTCTACACCCTCGCTTTGCTCCCTTAGGCTCGTTTTTTTCTTCCTCTTTGAGGTACGCTTTTGAGGAAAAGTTGGAAAAAAGGAGGCGGACTTGCGCATTGTTTTCGTCCTTTTGGTATTGGGCGTGTCCTTCTTTGGCATTGCTGGGCCGCAACTTGCGGGTCGCGTAGAAAGGGTGGTCGCTGGTAACACCATCTCCGTGCGGATTGAAGCCGTTCTCGCTCCACTGTCGGGCTTCTTCCCGGGAACCGTTATCCAAGCGAGGTACGTTGGTGTGAGCTTTTCGGAAGCGGAGGCGGAAAACGCCTACGCTTTGAACTCCCTTCTTGTGGGCGGAAAACAAGTGTTCTTGGAGGTGGAGGAAAAGGCCGGGGCGGAGGACGGTTCCGTTCTCGCTTACGTCTTTCTGGATCGTGAGGGCTGGCTTATGGTTAACGCCATCCTCGTGGCGACGCCTGTTTTCTCCTTCGTTCCTACCCCCGGAGCGAACCGCTATGACCATCTCCTGCAATACTTTGACAATCCTCCTTCTCCGCCTAGTTTGGTCTGTTCTGTGCTTTATTCGTGGAACGAGGCGGGGCGCCATGTGGGCGAGAGGGCCTGCGTGGAGGGACCGGTCGCCAGCGTGGGAACGAGCCGAGGTGGCGACGTTTTCCTCAACCTTGGAAAACCCTATCCGGACCCCAACCGCTTCACGCTCTTCATTCCTGCGCGGCACGTGGGAAAGTTCGAGGTTGTGTTTGGTCCACGCTTTTGGACCAATCTTTTGGGGCGCACTGTGCTGGCCCAAGGCGAAATCCGACTTTATCAGGGGGTCCCGGAGATTGAGCTGTCCGATCCCTCGAACCTCTCTATCCCTTGAGGAGTTCCAAGAGGATCTGGGCCAGGCGTTTGGGATCCGCTCGTCCCTGGGATCTCTTCATCGCCTGGCCCACTAAAAACCCGAGGGCTTGGTTCTTTCCCGCGCGGAAGTCCGCTACCGCCTGGGGGTTGCTTTCCACGACTTCCTTGGCAATGGTCCAAAGGGCTTCCTCATCGCGAACTACCGTAGCTTCTGCGGATTGTATGAGGTCGGGAATGCGCCCCTCTCCTTTAGCTGCCAGTTCCAAAAATTCCTTGGCCTTCGGGCGGGGTAGGACCCCTTCCTCCACCTTTTGGATGAGCAAAATGAGCTCCTGCGCTGGAATAGGCGGTTCTTCATCGGTCCAATAGGGCCAGAGCTCGGAAAGGACCCAGCCCACTGCGGCTTTTGGGTTTGGGACGGCCTTGGCGACCTCCTCAAAATAGTCTGCCCTTGCGGGGTCAGAAAGAAGGGCCTCCGCCTCCCGCTCGGGGACACCGTATTCCCGCTGCCACCTCGCTGCCCGCTCCCAGGGAAGCTCGGGCATTTCCGCCCGCACCTGTTCCAACCATTCCGGAGAAACCACCAAGGGAACCAAGTCTGGATCGGGAAAATATCGGTAGTCGTGGGCTTCTTCTTTGGTGCGCTGGATCATAAGTTCATTCCGGCTTTCATCCCATCCGAACGTTACCTGATGTACCGCCTCTCCCCGGATTAGCCTCTCCTTTTGGTAATCCAAGGCGGCCGTTAAAGCCCGCTCCACCGCGCGAAAAGAGTTTAGGTTTTTGATCTCCGTTTTCGTTCCGAGTTTTCCTTCCAGGGCGAGGGAGACATTGGCGTCGCAGCGGAGCTCGCCCTTTTCCATATCCGCGTTGGAGACCCGCAGGTGCCGCAAAAGGGTTCTCAGCGCGCGGAGAAATTCCCGCGCCTCCCGAGGTGAACGCAGATCCGGTTCGGTCACGATTTCCACGAGCGGAACCCCGCAGCGGTTGAAGTCGATGAGGGTCCCCGTTTCGGTATGGATAAGCTTTCCCGCATCCTCTTCGATATGGAGTTCCCGAATGCGTACGGTGCGGAGTTCCCCATCCACCTTAAAGGTCAGGCTTCCTCCCCACGCCAGGGGCGCATCTCTCTGGGTAATCTGGTAGCCCTTGGGGAGGTCCGGGTAGAAGTAGTTTTTGCGGTCAAACTGGGAGACGCGCTGGACTTGTGCGCCCAGAGCTAACGCCACACGCAAAGCTAATTCCACTGCCTTTTTGTTTAAAACCGGAAGGGCACCAGGTAAACCCAGGCACACCGGACACGTGAGGGAATTGGGAGGGGCAGCAAAGTAATCCGCGCGGCACGCGCAAAAGAGCTTGGTGCGGGTGAGAAGCTGCACATGGATCTCAAGCCCAATAACCGGTTCCATCGCCCGAGTATACCGGGTTGAGGATAATCAGACCTTTTGGTAGGATTTTCTTGCCATGTCCGTTCTGGAAGTTTGTGACCTTCACGTTCAAGTTGGGGACAAGCTCATCCTCAGGGGCGTGGATTTGCGCTTGGAAAAAGGGAAAATCCATGCCCTCATGGGCCCAAACGGCTCGGGAAAGAGCACCTTGGCGTTGGCCCTGGCCGGACACCCTGAGTACCGGATCATCCAGGGAGAGGTTTTTCTCGATGGGCAAGATCTTTTGCCCCTTCCCCCCAATGAGCGGGCCAAAGCCGGCCTATTCGTGGCCTTTCAATATCCGCCGGAAGTAGAAGGCGTAAAACTTCGGGAGTTTTTGCGATTGGCGTGCGCTGCGCGGGGCCACGGTTTCTGCGAGTTTCAAAAGCATTTTTCCCAGGCCCTCTCTCGCTTGCGCCTTGAGGATTTCCGCGATCGCGAACTCAACGTGGGTTTTTCCGGTGGAGAAAAGAAGAGGGCGGAACTCCTTCAGCTTTATCTTCTGCGGCCAAAAGTGGCTCTCCTGGATGAGCCGGATTCCGGAGTGGATGTAGATGCCCTGCGCCTCATCGCTGAGGTTATTGCGGAAATGGCTGCCTCCGGCACCGCTGTGCTTCTCATCTCCCATTACCCAAGGCTTTTGGATCTCCTTCCCGTGGAAAAGGTGTATGTGCTCTTCGACGGCAGGATCACGGAAGAAGGCGGGCCCGAGCTAGCCCAACGCATCGAGGAAGAGGGTTTCGAGGTGGTGCGAAGATGAAGCGGCTGACTTCCGCACGCCTGGATCGGGAATTTGTGGAGGCCCTCTCCTACGAGAAGGGTGAGCCGGCTTGGATGCGCGCCCACCGGCTCCGCTGTCTTTCCGTTTTCGAGAAACTCCCCATGCCCAAATTCGGGCCAGATCTTTCCGAGCTGGACTTGGGCGACCTCACCTACTATGCCCGGCCGGTGGAGCCGGTAAGCCGGTGGGAGGATCTGCCGGAAGAGCTCAAAAAGACCTTCCAGGCTTTGGGGTTGCCCGAGGCCGAGCAGAAGGCCTTGGCTGGAGTGGGTGCCCAAGTGGATTCCGAAGAGGTCTATCGCTCCCTTTTGGAAAACTTGCGCCAAAAGGGCGTGATCTTTACGAGCATGGAGCGGGCGGTGCGGGAATACCCGTGGATTCAGGAATACTTCATGAAGGTGATTCCGCCGGAGGACAACAAATTCGCCGCCCTGCACGGTGCAGTATGGAGCGGCGGCACCTTCATTTGGGTTCCCGAAGGGGTGGAGGTGGAAATACCTTTGCAGGCCTATTACCGCATCCAAACGGAGGGAGTGGGCCAGTTCGAGCACACCCTCATCATTGCTGAGCCGGGAAGCTCCCTTCACTACATCGAGGGCTGCTCCGCCCCCCGCTATAGCCGGATGAGCCTCCATTCCGGGATGGTGGAGATCATCGCTAAAGAGGGGGCGCGGGTGCGGTTCACCACCATCCAAAACTGGTCCAAAAACGTGTACAACCTCAACAACAAGCGGGCCTGGGCCTACGCCGGCGCCAGCGTGGATTGGGTTTCTGGCTCTTTGGGGAGCAAAGTGACCATGCTTTACCCCACCACCGTTCTTCTGGGAAAGGGCGCGCGAACCGAAAACCTTTCCTTTACCTTCGCTCAAGAAGGGATGTGGTTGGACACCGGCGCGCGGGCAATTCATCGGGCTCCGGATACCTCAGCCCGCCTGGTCTCGCGCTCGGTGGTCCAGGGCCGGGCGGTGTCTGTTTTCCGGGGAACGGTTTACGTTTCTCCGGAGGCCAAAGGGGCGAAAGCCCACGTGGAGTGCTCTACCCTCCTTCTTTCTCCGGAGGCCAAGACAGAAACCATTCCTGTTCTGCGCGCGGAAAATGATGAGGTGGAGCTTGGGCACGAGGCCACAGTGGGCCGCGTTTCCCAGGAGCAGCTTTTCTACCTCATGTCCCGGGGGTTGGATGAGTCCCAGGCCCTGAGCCTCCTGGTGAACGGCTTTGTTTCCCCCATTCTCAAGGAGATCCCTCTGGAATACGCGGTGGAGTTGCGGAGGCTCTTGGAAATGAGTTTTGAGGGGGCCACAGGATGATCAACGTGCACCAGGTTCGCCAGGATTTTCCGATCTTCCATCGAGGGGATCCTCATCCTCTGGTCTATCTTGATTCCGCAGCGACAAGCCAAAAGCCCATCCAGGTAATTGAGGCCGAAGCCCGTTTTTATCGCGAATGGAACGCTAATGTGCGGCGGGGA
>APCU01000132.1 GCA_000347575.1 Candidatus Caldatribacterium saccharofermentans OP9-77CS
CCATCCTTTCCTCTATCAGCGCGTAAAGTGAGAAAAGACTCGCAGCAAAACCCATGAGTTTAACGTCATTTTCTCTGTTCCTTTCCAGACCGATTTGGCTATTGATGTACTTCCTTTCAGATTCTCCCCACGATTTCTCCGGCTTTGCGGCAATCATCATCAACCGTTCTCCCATCTCGAGAATCTCCCCAAAGCGCTTTTCCAGAACCATCCGCAGCACCGAAATTTCCCCAATTTTCGCCAGAGACGAGGCTATTTTTCTATCAAGAAGGAGCTGAACCACCTCATACGGCAAACTGCAAAAGCTCACCTCTTCGCCCTTTATGCTCACCACCTCAATATTCATCTCCGTCCACACCCCAAGCTGGACCCCAAGGCGCAGCGCAAGCTCGATGAGACTCATCCCCAGGATTTCTCGCACCGAAGCGATATTTTCTCTGGCGTAGATCTCCCGGACCAGCTTGTTGAGGTACCACATCAACTGGAAAGATGGGGCGTTGAGGAAAATTCTGGAACCGTCAGCGAGATTGGAGTTGTCGGCGAGATTGATAAACGCAAAGTCTCTATGCAGCATAAAGTACACACATAAAGGACAGACCCATAGCGAGCTATTCCCGTTCCAGAAGGAGTTGGGGAACTCTCCCTTAGACGGCCCGAGGATGGTGAAATGAGTGTGCTGAAATTTCGCCAGCCTCTCTTCCAGCTTAGGCTCTCGATTGGGATACTGTATCAGGGAGGAACCGCAAATACCACAGGTTCTCCCTGAAGAAGCTCGAGAGGTAGTTTGCAGGTTCTGAGGGATGCTCTCTAAAACCCTGCAAAACTTGAAACCTCGCCACTCATCAAGTTGTACAAGATTTTGAAAGGGCTGTTTGGAGGCAAAGAGACGATTGCCGACATAAATAAACCTGTAGCCAAAATCTCCCATCTTTTGTACAAAGTCCTGATACTTTTTTCGTGGTTGCACATTCTTTGTATCTTTGGAGTTGAGCCACTTGTCCAATCCTTCAGGATCACAGAAGCACTCCACAAAATATTTCAACGCCCTGGGAACAGACCCTGAGCCAACAGGTACAGGAGAGAAAAGACGCTGGAAAGCATCCTGCTCGATCGCTACTGTGCCATCGTCCCTGAGCCAGGACTGCACATACTCGAGGCCTTCATGCTCGGCAATTACCCTCAAAAACCCCACCACTCCGGCATTGTACAGCCAGTTACCCGGATAAAGCACGATCTCCTTCACCCTTCCACCACCTCCACCATCCCGAAACCCTGGGAGCGTCGCCGGCCAAGACCCAGAACCTGGATATCCCGGAGGTCTTCCGGATCCCCCTGGAGCAGGAAATGCCCGCTGAAACAGGTGAAGGTGTACACCCGGGAAGTTTCATTCCGTTCCCGGACAGCGTGTTTCACAACCTCCTTGCGAATGGCAAGGGGCTTGAAGGCGAGTTCCCGGTGAAGGCCTCTGCCACGGACTCCCCAAAGGAGTGCATCGGTCTGGTAATTCAGCTCCCGGAGGAATCCTGGAGAATCCGGAAGAAGTGGCTTTCCGGAGGCATCCTCGATGAGAATGGGAGAAAGGGTTCGGAAATGCACCTCATCCCCGGTAATTGGCTTTTCCCGCAATGGCATAACGGATTTGGGGTACGGTAGCGTGAATTCTCCCTTCACGAAGGGGTAAAGGTCCCTGTTCACTACTCCGTTGTAGAAGTCAATGAGCAGCCCCGGGTCTGAAGTGGAAAAGTAAAGGGCCAGAGGAGACCTCAGGGTTAACCACCCGTCGTCTTTCCGGAAATCCTCCGGACGACACAGAAAACGCACTGCAAAACAGAAAGGCTTCGGAGCCTTGTTGTTCCTTCGGTCATCGTAGTGGAAAAGCCTCCGGTACCGGTTCTCTCCAGAACTCGAGGACCGCAACGCTTCTTTGAAGAAACTCATGAAGCAGTTGCGGTACAGCAACGGTACCCGCTCAACCTCAAACTGCACACGCAAACGCAATACCCTCGCCTCCCCTTCCTTTTCAAAAGATTCGAAGACGCTGAACCCGCACCCACATCGCCTCGCAGCCTCCAGTTCCAATGGTACCAGCATCCGGTGTCATTTTCTGTCCCCGTAATAAATTCTCTGCAGCTTCTGAATTTCCTCCTGAATACTCTCCCGCAAGGTTTCAGGTTCAAGAACCTCGGCATGGGCACCGTATCCCAGAACCCAGCGCTTGATTTCCTCGGGATTCGCCCAGACGGTGAAAACGATGCCCCCATCCGGGAGTTCCTCGATTTCCTGGTTGGGATGCCAGACGCGTTCCCTGATCCAGGCAGCCTGGTACGCATCAAAACGAACGCGTATCCTCACCCTTTCTCCCCGGTACATGCGGAAGGCACTCTCCAGATACCGCTGAGGGGAGAAGTCCTGAGGGTACGAAAAATTCTCCCGGAGGACCTCCACCCATCGCACCCGGTCCAGAGCAAAGTCCCGGATCTCGCCGCGGAGATGGCAGAACCCACAGAAGTACCACACCCCCTCGAAGTTGTAGAGATGGTATGGGTCCACTTTTCGTTCGCTCTCGGCGCGAGAGGACAAACCGTAGTAGCGAATCAGGATACGCCGCCTCTGGGTTATGGCCTGGAAAACCTTGCCAAAGGTCTCGCGCACGTCCACCCGCATGGCAAGGGGGGTGAGCAAGGGGGAGAGGAACATGTCAAACTCCTGGGGGCTCATCTTCAGGCCTTCCGGAAGCATCAGTTTCAATTTCTCTCCGAGTCTGTGCAGGGCGTCTTCAAGTGGCGTGCCTCTGAACTGCCTGGTAAGATTCAGAAAGATAAAGAGCGCCAGGGCTTCTCCCTCGGTAAGATGCAGAAAGGGCATGGACCAGGGCTTTTCGAGGTAGTAGCCCCTGCGTTGCCTGTCGTAGGCTATGGGCGCGCCGAAGTCGTCTCTCAGCGCCTCGACGTACCGTTTCACCGTGCGGGGACTGACTTCAAGGAGTTCTGCTAACCGGGTGACACCTGGGTAACTCTCCCTCTGGAGTTCCTGCAGGAGACAGTACAGCCGGAAAAGGAGGGAACGCCTGGAAAAAACACTCCGGTACAGGTGAGATTCTCTTCCTTCCCCAATGCTCTCACCTCCCTGGGAGTCTCAACGCCATGGTAGCAAAACACCCCCAAAGGAGCAAGTTGCCTCACGCCTCGGGAGGTACTATACTCTCTTCAGGAAGGTGACACCAGTGTTCCATGTGGGGACCTGTTCGTGGACCGATCGGACGCTGATTGAGGAGAGCGATTTCTACCCCAAAACCGTTCAGACTCCGGCAGAACGTCTCCGTTTCTACGCGGAGCACTTCGACACTGTAGAAGTGGACGCTACGTTCTATGCTTTCCCTTCTGAAAGGAATGCAGTTCTCTGGGCTCAACGAACCCCACCCGCGTTCCTTTTCAACATCAAAGCCCTGTCCCTTTTCACCTTCCACCGCACGCCCCGGAAAAGTCTTCCCCTTTTCCTCCTCAAGGCCCTTCCAAATCCAGAGAAAGCACCAGAGGAGCTCTCCGCCTGGGACCTCCCCCTTTCCTGGCTTGCGGAAGCCCTCCAGGCATTCCTGCAGACCCTTACCCCCCTCAGAGAAGCGGGAAAACTCGGGTACATCCTCTTTCAGTTCCCTCCCTGGTTTCGCCCGGAGGAGAAAACCCAGGAATACCTCCGGTGGTTGCGGCACCACACCGAAGGCCACACTGTAGCTATTGAGTTTCGCCACCGAAGCTGGGTTGCCCCGGCAAATCTTCCCCGTACCCTGAACCTCCTCAGGGACCTCAACTTCTCCTTTGTGTGCGTTGATGAGCCCGACCTCCCCTGGACGGTCCCTCCACTCTGTGAGCAAACGAGCTCTGTAGCGGTGGTACGTTTCCACGGGAGAAACAAAGAAGCCTGGCAGACGAAAAACCTTCCGGTGTGGGAGAAATTCCGCTACCTCTATTCCACCGAAGAGCTTCGGGAATGGCGGGAGAAAATCCTCTCCCGGTTCCCAGCGGAAACCGAAGTCTTTGTGATGTTCAACAACTGTTACCGGGACTTTGCAGTGCGGAACGCCCTGGAAATGAAAAAGCTCCTGCAGGGAGATGATGTTCATGTTCACGTATGATTTCTCTGGGAAAAACGTGGTGGTGACCGGTGGGGCCCAGGGAATAGGCAAGGCCGTGGCACAGGCCTTTCTTTTGGCCCATGCCTGGGTCTCGGTGTGGGATGTGGACGAGGAAGCCCTTCGGGAACTTTGGGAAGAATGGGCGGAATGGAGGGACCGACTGCTTCCGGTGGTCTGTGACGTTTCAAAAGAACCCGAAGTCCGGAGGGCCAGGGAAGCAGTGGAACGGGAAGCTCATGCAGTGGATGTTCTGGTGAACAATGCGGGGATTTTCATTGGCAAACCCCTCGAGGAACTCACCGAAGAGGAATGGGACAGAGTCCTCGGAGCGAATCTCAAAGGTATTTTCCTCGTCACCAAGCACCTTCTCCCCCTCTTTCGAGAAGGCGGGGCCATCATCAACATCGCTTCAACCCGGGCGCTCATGTCCGAGCCCCACACCGAAGCCTATTCGGCCTCAAAGGGTGGAGTTCTCGCCCTCACCCACGCCCTGGCTATTTCCCTTGGAGAACGCAAAATCCGGGTCAACGCCATAAGCCCGGGGTGGATTGAAACCTCACCCTGGAAAAAGAGGGCGCTTCGCCGGGAACCAGAGCTGCGTCCCATTGACCACCTGCAGCATCCCGCACAGCGTGTGGGAACTCCAGAAGACATCGCAGCGGCCTGCGTATTCCTCGCCTCACCCTCTTCGGGATTCATCACCGGAACGAACCTGGTGGTCGACGGAGGAATGACGGTCAAGATGATTTACGCTCCCTGAAAGGAGGAAAGAGATGGAAATC
>APCU01000133.1 GCA_000347575.1 Candidatus Caldatribacterium saccharofermentans OP9-77CS
CGGGGTGTTTTCGCCGGTGGGGATATCGTCACTGGAGCAGCGACGGTGATCTCCGCCATGGGGGCGGGGAAGAGGGCGGCCCGGGCCATCGACCGTTTCTTCCAGGACCCGGACAGTTTCCCCCAGTGGAGGTGACAGGATGGAAACGGTGGACCTCCTTGTTATCGGCGGTGGACCGGCAGGATACGCCGGTGCCCTTCGTGGTGCCCGAAAAGGACTGACAACCGTCCTTGTGGAAGCCCGGGATCTTGGGGGGACATGCCTCAACCGGGGATGCATCCCGACGAAGGCGCTCTTCAAGGCGCAGGAGGTTGCCCACCTCGTGCGGCGGGCCCAGGAGTTCGGGGTTTTGGGGGAATACCGGGGGCTTGACTGGGCGAAGGTCCTTGAACGGAAAAAGCGGGTTGTGCGCCAGCTCACGGGGGGTGTCCGGTTGCTTCTTGAAAGAGCAAAAGTCGAGGTTGTCCAGGGATTTGCCGTTTTTGCCGGTCACCGGACGGTTCAGGTGCACCAGGACGGGAAGGTCATCCGGGAATTCCAGCCCCGTTTCGTCCTCCTTGCTCCGGGTTCCCGCTCAGCACAACTTCCCGTTCCAGGGAGTGACCTCCCCGGGGTCATCGACAGCGAGAAGGCCTTGGACCTTCCGGAACTCCCAAAGAGCATGGTGGTCGTCGGCGGTGGGGTTATCGGGATGGAGATGGCGTGCATCTTCCAGGGATTTGGGGTTTTTGTGGAAGTGATTGAGATGATGCCCAAGATTCTCCCCCCGGTGGACCGGGAGGTGACGGATCTTCTCACCCGGATTGTGGAGCGGCAGGGGATGAAGGTTCATGTGAACGCGAAGGTTCAGGAAATCCGGAAAGCCGGTGAGAAACTCGAAGTGGTTTACCTTGAGGACGGTACACCCCGAACCGCCTCTGGAGAGTACGTGCTCGTTGCTGTGGGCCGGGTTCCGGCCACAGAAGGCCTGGGGCTTGAGGGGACGGGCATTGCAATGAACCAGAAAGCGGTGGTGACCGATGCGACCCTCCGGACCTCTCTTCCCTGGGTGTACGCTCCAGGAGACGTCAACGGGAAACACCTCCTTGCCCATGTCGCCTACAAAGAGGCAGAAGTCGCGGTGCAGAATATCTGTGGAGAACATGCCACCATCGACTACCGGGTGGTGCCAAATTGCATCTTCAGTTTCCCTGAAATCGCCTCTGTTGGTCTCACCGAAGACGAGGCGAAAGCCCAGGGGTACAGGGTCCGCTGTGGCCGTTTTCCCTTCCGGGCCAACGGCAAAGCCCTGATTGAAGGTGAGGTGGAGGGCTTTGTGAAAATCGTGAGTGACGAGAAGAGTGGGGAAATCCTGGGTGTCCACATCATCGGCCCCTCGGCCTCAAACCTCATCGGGGAGGGAATTCTTGCCATGGGCCTTGAGGCAACGCCTCATGAAGTTGCTTCGGCCATCCATCCCCATCCGACCCTCTCCGAAGCGGTGATGGAAGCCGCGGAGGCTGTTTTCGGTGCCCCGCTCCATTTTGTCGAGGGAGGGATTCGCTGATGCACATTCCTGAGGACCTTCTCTACACCCCCGAGCACTTCTGGGTGCGAAAGGAAAACGGGACGGCACTCTGCGGCATCACCGATTACGCCCAGGGAGAGCTTGGCGATGTGGTGTTCGTGGAGCTCCCGAAAGTGGGAGCGAAAGTGAGAAAAGGCGAGCGCATCGGGGACGTGGAGTCGATCAAAACCGTGTCCAATCTCTACGCCCCGCTTTCTGGGGAAATCGTGGCGGTGAACGACGCGCTCAGAGAGCACCCGGAACTTTTGAATCAGGACCCCTACGGGAAGGGGTGGATTTGCCGCATCCAGTACGAGGACGAAGGCGAGTGGAGCGCCCTCCTCGATGCCTCGGCGTACCGGAAGCTCCTCTGAAGGATGAGGTTTCAGGGAATTCTGCGGGTTCTTCAGGACCCGCCCCTTTCGGGGCCTGAGAACATGGCAAGGGATGCTGCGCTGCTTGAGGTGGCGGAAGTCCCGACCCTTCGTTTTTTTCTCTGGGCACAGCCAACGCTTTCCCTTGGACGGCATCAGAGGGTTGCGGATCTCGATGCTTCTTGCATTGAGGCAATGGGTTTTACCGTAGTGCGGCGGCCCACAGGAGGTCGGGCTATTCTCCACGGGGACGAGGTTACCTTCAGTTTCTTCCTCCCCAGGGGCGAAAAGGACTATTCTCACCGTTTTCTGTACGAACTTGTCCGGAGGGTGCTCATCGCCTCGTTTGAGGATGCCGGCATACATCCGGATGAGGTGGTCTCCTCCAGACCCTTTCTGGCCTCTCCGGTGTGTTTTGCTCTCTCCCTTCCCCACGAGATCACGGTCTCAGGGAGAAAAATTGCCGGGGTTGCCCAGGCTCGAGGATGGCGGGGCAATCTCTTTGAGGGGTCCATTCCCCTCACCCTTGACCGCTGGCACTTTGCCCGGTGTTTCAGAGAGAAGGAAAAGGTATACACGGAACTCCTTGAAGGGGCCCTGGGGCTTTGCGAGATCCGCGGGGACCTCTCCAGGGAGTTTCTCGTTGCACGGATGGTGGAGAGATTCGGAGAACTCTTCGAGGGGGTGTCCTGGGGAGGCTGGGAGGAGCGGGAGCTGGAAAAGGCAGGGGAACTCCTCGGGGAGTACGCTTTCTCCCCGATTGCCGGGGAAGAGAAAATTGGTACTCTCCAGGAGGGGGGACTTGCCAAAAGCAGGGGAAGTGGGTAAAATTGATGGTGCAGTGCGGGGTCGTGGTGTAGCCTGGCCTAACACGTCAGCCTGTCACGTTGAAGATCGCGGGTTCAAATCCCGTCGACCCCGCCAGAAGGTGCCGAGATAGCTCAGGTGGTAGAGCGAAGGACTGAAAATCCTTGCGTCCCCAGTTCGACTCTGGGTCTCGGCACCATACGAGAAGCGAGCGGAAGTAGCTCAGGGGTAGAGCATCACCTTGCCAAGGTGGAGGCCGCGGGTTCAAATCCCGTCTTCCGCTCCAGAATACAAATGGCGGCATAGCCAAGCGGCTAAGGCAGAGGATTGCAAATCCTTCATTCCCCGGTTCGAGTCCGGGTGCCGCCTCCAAAGGCAGATGGTGTGGGCGGCTAGTTCAGAGGGAGAACGCTTCCTTGACGCGGAAGAGGCCACTGGTTCGAGTCCAGTGTCGCCCACCAGGAATCTCCAAAGCGCCACCCTGGGGGGATTGGCGCTTTTTCTTTTATTGAGGAGGCAAAAACCATGGAGGAAAAACCCCATAACGCCCTGGCAGCAGTGACTGAGGATGGTCGGCTTGTGGACCTTGGGGATGGAGTCCGGAAGGAGAAAATCGCCCGCTACGTTTCCTTTGAGGATCGGGAGGGAAAAGCCATCTACTGGCACAGTACCTCCCACATCATGGCCCAGGCGGTGAAGAGGCTCTTTCCCGAGGCAAAGCTTGGGGTTGGTCCGGCCATCGAGGAGGGTTTCTACTACGACTTTGACCTTCCCCGAACCCTTTCTGAGGAGGACCTCCCCCGGATTGAGGAAGAGATGCGGCGGATTATTGAGGAGGATATTCCCTTTCGCCGGCGTGAGGTTTCGAAAGACGAAGCCCGGGAGATTTTTGCCACCCGGGGAGAGAAGTACAAGCTGGAGCTTCTTGAGGAGATTGCGGACAGTACGGTGAGCATTTACGAGCAGGGAGAATTTGTCGACCTCTGCCGGGGACCTCATGTGCCGACAACATCCTACATCAAGGCTTTTAAGCTCTTGAGCGTTTCAGGGGCCCACTGGCGGGGGAAAGAGGGGAATCCCATGCTCCAGCGGATTTACGGGATTTCCTTCGATAGTGAAGAAAAGCTCAAAGCGTACCTTGAGCGCCTGGAAGAGGCGAAACGCCGGGACCACCGCCGTCTCGGTCGGGACCTCGACCTTTTCAGCCTCCACGAAGAGGGTCCAGGATTCCCCTTCTTCCACCCCCGGGGGATGGTCATTATCAACACCCTTTTAGACCTCTGGCGAAGAGAACACCGAAAGCGTGGGTACCAGGAAATTCGCACGCCCATTATCCTTGAGCGGAGCCTCTGGGAACGCTCAGGACACTGGGACCACTACCGGGAGAACATGTATTTCACCACTATTGATGACCGGGAGTTTGCCATAAAGCCCATGAATTGCCCTGGGGGGATTCTTGTTTTCCAGAGTCGCCTGCGGAGCTACCGTGAGCTCCCTCTGCGGATGGCGGAACTCGGCATCGTTCACCGTCACGAGCTCTCCGGAGTGCTCCATGGCCTCATGCGGGTTCGAGCGTTCACCCAGGACGATGCCCACATCTACATGGAGCCCCACCAGGTGAAGCAGGAAATCATCGGCGTCATCGACCTTGCTCTGTACTTCTACCGTCTTTTCCGTTTCGAGTACGAGGTGGAGTTGAGCACCCGTCCTGAAAAGTCCATCGGCTCTGACGAGATGTGGGAGATGGCAACGAGTGCTTTGCGGGAGGCCCTTGAGGAGGTTCGCATTCCCTACACGGTGAACGAGGGCGAGGGAGCGTTCTACGGGCCAAAGATTGACTTTCACCTTCGGGATTGCCCTGGGGCGGCGCTGGCAGTGCGGGACGATCCAGCTTGATTTTGCCATGCCCGAGAAGTTCGACCTTGTGTACATCGGTGCGGATGGCGAACGGCANCGCCCGGTGATGCTGCATCGNACAATCCTTGGGAGCATTGAGCGCTTCCTGGGGATTCTCATTGAGCACTTCGCTGGAGCTTTCCCGGTGTGGCTTTCTCCGGTGCAGGTTGCGGTGCTTCCAGTGGCGGAGCGGCACGTTCCCTATGCCCGGGAGATTGCCGATCTTCTCGCCCAGCGGGATATCCGGGTCGAGTGTGATGAAGAG
>APCU01000134.1 GCA_000347575.1 Candidatus Caldatribacterium saccharofermentans OP9-77CS
TTTTTCTCCGGCTTTTCCTCATCGGAATCCCCTTTTTGCTCCCCAGGACTCCACGGCCCGGCGGATGAGGAGGATGCTCACAAACGTGGCCACAGCGTTCAGGACAGCCACTGTGGCTCCATAACCGGCGCGGAAACGCTCAAACGCTTGGTAGTAGATTTCCAGTTGCCATGTATGGGTAGCGAAGCGCGGTCCACCTCCGGTCAGAACGTATGGCTCTGTGAAGATCGCAAAACAAAGCCCAACCGCCAAAACCAAAACGGTATAAAAAGCCGGATAAAGAAGGGGCAAGGTTATTTTGCGGAACTGCGTAAAAGGCCCGGCCCCATCCAACGCGGCGGCCTCGTAGAGCTCCCGAGGAATCCCCTGAAGGCCAGCCAGGAAAATCAAGGAGTAGTAACCAGAAAACTTCCACACGATCATGAAACTGATCACCAAGGTGGCCCAAAGGGGGTCCCTGAGCCAGCGGGGAGAGCTCCCAAAGACCTGCCGAAGGAACTCGTTAAGGGGGCTGTCGTAGGAAAGAAGCCCGCGCACCACAAGGCCAATGGCTACTCCCGAAGCCAAATAAGGCAAGAAGAAGCCTACAGCATAAAACTGTTTGAGCCGGGGTAGATGTTGAACGATCAGAGCCAAGCACAAAGAAGATGCCAGAACTCCAGGAACAATGATGGCCATGAATTTGTAAGTGTTGACAAACGCGTTATAGACCCGGGTGCTGGTTAGGGCCTCGCGAAAATTCCCAAGGCCCACGTAAGTCCGCGTGGGAGAAATAAGGTTCCAGTCAAAGAAAACAAGGGAGAGACTCCACCCCAAAGGTATCAGGAAGAAAACGATAGCGCTGAGAAGATAGGGGCTGGCTAAAAGCCAGCCCCCTAACTCCTTTTGCCGCTTCACGGTTATTTCAGGAGGTCCTCAATTGCTGCCTTCCAAGCTTCCCAGCCCTCTGCGGGGGTGAGCTCGCCGATCAAAACTGGATAGATGCATTCAAGCCCCATTAGCTCCTGAATTTCCACGAACTGGGGATGGGCAATGGGCGGGACAGCGAAGGCGATGTTTTCCGCATAGGGCAGAAGCGCCGGCTCTTTTTCCTCGATGTAGGCGGTGAAGAGAGGATTTGTCCCCACATCGTCGCGGGCGGGAAGCATTCCGGTGATCTTAACCCACGCCAAATCGTGCTCGGGGTCGGAAAGAACCCAGCGGATGAAGTCCCACATGGCCTTCTGTTGCTCCGCCGTAGCTTGGGCATACATCACAACCCCTTTAGCATCGGCGAAGGTGTAAATGGGCTCTTCGGCCGGATACCAGTCGGGAACCGGCGGAGGAGTGAGAACGAAGGTCTCCCCGTACACGAGCTCCGGATAGTTTTCCCTCCACCAAGGGAAGCTCCACGGACCAAGGACAGTCATGACCGTTTTGCCGACCTCGAAGCCTGTGGCTAGGGGCTCGGTGATGAGCAATTTCTTGTCCCGCAACGTTTTGAAAAACTGGAGTACTTCGATAGCGGCTTTGTCATCAGCGGTGATAGTGTTCCCGGTGATGAGAGGCTGGCCCTTGCTTGCCGCGTAGTAGAACACGAAGAAATCGAACCACCTCTGCCACCATGTGGGCACTTCTAGCTCACTGCGTAGCCACAGGAATTTGTCTGGATATTTGGCCTTGAGACGTTCACCGAGGGCGAGGACCTCGCTATACGTTCGTGGTGGCTCCTCGTAACCCAGTTCCCGCAGGATATCGATCCGCCAGGCCACAAGCATGGCGTTCACGTACATGGGGATGATGTAGTAGTTTCCATCAGGAAATTCCCAGGCCTTGATGGTGGAGGAGAGATTTCGGGCCCTTACCAATTCCTCCCACTCTGGGAAGGCGTTCCAGGGCACAATCGCTTTGGACTTCACAAGCTCCGAACCAAAACCAACAAACACATTCTCCGAAGCCGTGGGCGCAACGCCGCCAGCAATGGCTGCCAGGATCCCCGCTTCGGATGTAGGCGTTTCCGGCATCGGGCTTACGTTAATCTTCACGCCGGGATGCGTGGCCATATACGCTTCCGCCATCTGCCGCCAGAAAACTTCCTGAGAGGGATTGGGTGCGCTCCAGAAGGTGATCTCAACTTGGGCAACCGCCACAAGCCCTAAGGCTAAAAGACCAACAAAAACGGTTCTCAACCCGCGCATTACTCACCTCCTTATTTCTTCTCCGCTCGCCAATCCACCACGATACCGTCAGCCCAAAGTTTGCCGTCCCTCAGCACCACCTCCTTTTCCGCAGGAATTAACACCACCACCGCGGCCGCATCCGGCGGAAGGGAAAGCAAAGCTTGCCCTTGGGCGCCTTGCGCTACGAATTCCTTACGTACCGCGTCGTACACGTTTGTGGGCTCAGGTCCGATGAGGATTTCCACGGTTTTCTCCTCGGAATAGGGGTTATAGAAAAGGTAGGTAGGATAGGCGGGCCCGCGGAAGTAGTCGGTAGCCAAAAGATCCACTTGCAGAATACCCTCCACATTTGTTTGGGCGATGAGGGCCCCAAAAATCCCGGCATGGGAGCCGGAATAAAGGGAAAAGTCCGTTTTGGCCCATTTGTTTTTTATGGCATCTCCGGTAGCGTATGGGCTCACCACGTCCCATCCCACAACTCCCCAGCGCCGTAAGCCTTCATAGGGAACAACACCCCGTGAGGTTTCCGCCCAAAAGGCGGAAGACTGGTGAGTGGCGGGAAGATAGGGAGCATAAAAAAGCCGCGCGTTCACTGCAGCATGGAGCAGCCATTTGCCGATCGGCCGGGCAAACCGCGGGTCGTAGCGGACAAGCGGCACAAGGGGCTCAGCCCAAACGAAAGTGTTCATGGAAAATGCGTATCCCTCTTGGTCGGTGAGGCTTCCAATGAGGCCATCAACTCGGTAACCATCCCATTCCCCGCTGAGCATGCCCCACCCGGGCCGGGCCTGAGACACCCCAAAACACCAGCGCACAAAAGCTTCCACGCTGTAGTTCCGCCCAAATTCAGCATTGAGCCTAGCCGCCACCAAAGCGCCATAGGGAAGGAGAAGCTCGTAAAGGGGGTTGTAATTTTGGACTACCAAACTTTCCAAAAACATGAGGGCCTCCTCTGCGCCCTCAAGATACCGCGGGTCTCCGAAAGCCAAATAGGCAGAGTACAAAAGCCAAGCGACCCCAGCGGCAGCATCCGGCTCCCGCCACCAGCGATAAACCGGCTGCATACGGGCAAAGTCGAAGGCTTGCCAGGAAAAATCGGGGATTCCTCCCTCTCCCTTCAGCACTTCGATGGCTTCACACCATCTTTCCGCCACGATTTTCAGGATCTCCCACATGCTGAGGTCATCCGGCCCTTTCTTAACTTGCGCAAGCTCGGGATATTGGTAGCAGAGGATAGCAAAGAGGATGCTGGGATAAATTTCGTACCAGAAGCTACTGCCGGTGGTAGCGCTTGGGTTATTGAGGACAAGGTTTTGCCCGTTGGCCCTGTTGAAGAATTCCTTTTGCATGGTAACAAGATCCAGACCCTGCCAATTGCTCATATCCAGGCCCACAAGGGTGGCGCTGCGTACGGCAGCGATTACGTTTATTGCTTCTTGGGCGCCATCCCGACCATGGCGGTGATCGCCCACATACGCGGCAAGGGCCAAGTGATCGAGTCCGAAATTAATCCCGCGCTTATCCCACCAGCAAAGAGGAAGGAAATCACCTTGGGCGGAAAGATCGAACACCAAAGAGGTGTACTCGCGCGCTACTTCTCTCCAATCCCGCAGCTCAAGAACTGGGGGCAATGAAGGGAAAGCTTCGAGGCTGGGAATCTGCACCTCTTGAGCTAAAGCAAAAAAGGCCGAAAAGGCCGCAATTACCAGTGCCAGACCTCTTTTCATCGGCCCTCCTAAAAAGAACAAGGGGGAGGGTTTCCCCTCCCCCTTTACCGTCACTCCGTGCGGTAGACGATGGTAATTCCGTCTACGGAGACGCTTCCCCCGACACCCCAGAACCAAAGCCTAATGAGGATGAGGGGGTTCTTGGGGATGGCACGGATTACCCCAACGGGAGCGAATTGCCTGAGCCCTTCCGCCACGTCAATTTCCACATCGCCAGAGAGGTTATTGTCGCCAATGAGGTATGTTCCCCAGCCCTCCACGGGGGTGAAGACGTCGGGCTTAAGGCCGCGAAGGTGAGCCTTAAGGGTCCACTTGTCGGTGGGCTGAACATTGTGGAGGATGATCACAGGATTCTTGGACATATCCAAGAGCAACCAGGGGCTGATGACTCCGCCGCCCCAAGGCTCACCAAAGCTCAGGCCAACCACAGCTTTTCCGTCTACCAGGCTCACCGTGCCCGCGGCGAGGAACTCCCCGCTTTCGGGGTCAAGGAATGGCTGCCACGCTGCAGCGATCATCTCTGGGGTGAAGTGATAAACCACCACCTCGGCCGCCGAGGCCACCACCGCCACCATCAACGCCAAGGCCAACCACTTGGACATAAATTCACCTCCTTGAAAGACTTGAAAAGCTTGACCGCCTCCCAGAAGTCTTTCCCCGCTCTCACCCCCTTTGCGCAACCGGTTGCTCATATTGTAAAAAGGGGACTGGGCCGCGTCAAGAGGCCGGGGGCTTGTCTCAAAATTTTGGGCCGTTCTTTTCTTGTCGTCCCCTCTTGTTTTTCCCTCTCCCCGGGGG
>APCU01000135.1 GCA_000347575.1 Candidatus Caldatribacterium saccharofermentans OP9-77CS
ACCAGGAATGTTGTTCATCCGCACTGACCCTTTCCTTCCCTCTGGGCATCGTGATAGTAGTCGGGTTTCAAGACAAAGATAAAGGGATAATTCCGGTACCGTTCCGCGTAGTCCAGACCATACCCCACGACGAAACAGTTGGGAATCTCAAACCCCAGGTAATCGATGGTTAGGTCCTGCACGAGCCTTCTCTCAGGTTTGCTCAAAAGCGCGCACACCTTAAGACTTGCCGGGCCCCGGGTGGAGAGCACCTCCTTGAGGTGTCGCAGAGTTAGTCCCGTGTCCACGATGTCCTCAACGATGAGCACATGCCGCCCGGTGATGGGCTTGTCCAGGTCTTTGAGAATTCGCACCACACCGCTTGTTTCACACTCATCTCCGTAACTTGATATCGACATAAAATCAACGCTCAGAGGAACCCGAATATTCCTGACAAGATCAGCCATGAAGATGAACGCTCCCCGGAGTACCCCGACAACCCTCAGCTCCTTCCCCGCATAGTCCCTGCTTATGGCCTCCCCGAGTTCCCGAACCCTTTGCCGAATTTCCTCTTCGGTGATGAGAACTCGTTCGATGAAATCCTCCACCGTTTCACCCCTTACACCGCCGTAGCTCCACATGGAGAATACTCTTGCTATTTTCCTGAACTCTCACCCGTTCGTCAAGGGCCAGACCGGGAATCCAGAGTACCCTCTCCTGGTCACAGAGGAGAGGAAGAAGCCGCCTCCACTCACGAATAATCCCCCACTCTTCGAAAAGTTCCTTAAGCTTTCGCTCCTTCCCCCTCCATTGCATGCGGTCTCCCTCGCAGAAATTCCGGAGCACCAGAGGAAGAGCACATTGCTCGTAGTCCAGGGCCTCGCGCCAGACCGCACCATGAACCTCTCCAGAAAACGGGGTAAAACGACCCTCAAGGACAACCCCAAGGTCAGGAAAGGCGTGCACTCCAGGGAAATAGAGGGGAAAACTCCACGAGGGCATGTCGACAAGGGGGAGAGGGGAGGAAGAAGCCCAGAGATACCCTCCCTGCACGAAAACCCGAACCTTCCCCGGGAGGACGACCTCGCCTTTTCGCCTCTCCACAAGATGAAGGATGTCCTCAATCTGGCCCCGGGTAACGTCCCAGAGGGTTCCGCGAACCTCCCGAAGGAACTGCCGCACAAGCCATGGCCGCTCTGGGGGGGGAACAAGGAGCACAGCGTCAAGGGGTATGCCTCCTCCCCCATGCACCTGGACAAGGGGGAGACTCTTTTCCTCCCGCAAAGCCAGAGCCTCCTGGGCGTTCAGGGAAAGCCGGGCCAGCGCCTCCACAGCGCGAGGGTTTATCTCCTCAAGCAAAGGAAAGACACAATGGCGAATCCGGTTGCGGAGGAAACGCAGGTCGAGGTTGGAACTGTCCTCAACGAAAGAGATACCCTCCCTCTCAAGGAACTCCCGGATCTCGCGGCGCCGTACCCCAAGGAGCGGCCGCACATAGACGCCTTCCTTTGGTCGCATGCCGCAAAGGCCCAGAAGGCCGGTACCCCGGACGATGTTCATGAAAACCGTCTCCGCCTGGTCATCAAGGGTATGCCCTAAAGCCACACAGGAAGCTCCGTGAGCCATCCGGCACGCTTCGAAAACCTCGTACCTGACGATTCGCGCCGCCTCCTCAAGGGAAAGCCGCTTCAGGCGGCAGAACGCCTCCACATCTCTTCGTTCCACGATAATGGGAAGCCCCCGCTCCTCTGCCCACCGCACACAGTGAGCCTCATCACGGTCAGACTCTTCTTTGCGAAGTCTGTGATTGAGGTGAAGGAGCAAAAGTTCGATGTTCAAGAGCGACCTGAGACGAGCCAGTATTTCGGCGAGGGCGGTGGAATCTGGTCCTCCAGAGAAGGCGACAAGCACGACATCACGGGGGGCGAAGAGGGAATGCTCCCTGATGAACTCGTAGACCTTTCGTTCCAGTGCCTGCACCGTGCAAAACCTGCACAATCTGGTGGCGGTGCAGGGATTCGAACCCCGGCGCTCCGGGTATGAGCCGGATGCTCTAACCAACTGAGCTACACCGCCACCCCTTTTACATTATACTGAAAAGCAGTAAAAAAACAAGAACCCCCGACCACCATGCAGATACCTGCTTGTTCTCCCGCAACACCTTTTTGGCTTTCCAAGCCATAAGGGGTTCCGCACTTTCGCCAATTTTGCAACGAACCTCCGGGGATTCAGAGATGAACCAGGGTTTGTTGCGGATTCAGGTTGACAGACCTGCACAAATGCTCTTTCTGCCCCAAGTAGCAATCGACCCATAGCAGGATGAAAAGGGATACGGGGAGAGGCGTTCTTCTCAAGAGCACGGTAATGGGCGGAAAAAGACGAGTTTGGGCATGTTCGTACAGGACACTACTCCCCGCAGGGAATACGCTGGAAATCCCAGGTGTACTTCACTGTCCCTGTGGACAGGGGGTACTCCACCACCTTTTCGCCCTTCACCACCTTGAGATTTGGGGTGACCCCCTGGATTTCGCCGCTTGACANCTCGAAGCGNTCAAGCTCTGTCTCCAAAGAGGCAGTGCTGGTTTCCCGGNTTTCCCCGGTGCAGACGTCGTGGTATCGACTCAGGACCTCCGAAAAACCTCTCCAGACAAGACCTCTAAATCCGCAGGAGAAACGATACTGCCCGGTTTTNCTGTCCACCACCACACTGGCAGAAACCCGAAAATCTCTTTCGCTCAAGGTTCCACGCACCCTGGTTTCCGAAGATTCCCAGCTCCCCGGCCTCACCGGGACCTCTCCTCTTCCCCCTTTCCTCCGGCAGGTGGTCACACAGCTCTCGTGGAAGGTTTTGATGGTCATCTCGTACGTCCCCGAGAAATCCTGGGAGAGGATTGTCGCGGGTTGACCCGGCCGCAAAAGAAGCTCACCCCGGATGTGGGCGTGGAGTTTGGTGGTAAGTTCTGATTCATCTCTCCCACATTCTGTGGGATCGCTCTCTTTTGCTTCCCTGTAGGACAGGTCCACGGTGATATCTACCGTTCCCCGCCAGCACTGCCGGCTCCTCCACCAGGGCAACCGAAGTTCGCTCCTCCACGGCATCCGGATACTCCCTGGGCTGGTACCGGGCAATGACCTCCACTCCTTCCTCTTGTACTCCTGCCTGGTACATCAAAAGAACCTTCCCCTCAGTATCGGTTCGTACCTCACCCTGGGGCTTTAGGGAACCATCCACAAGACCGTTCGCCTCTATGGTGACCACCTCACCCCCCAGGGGGACGTGCGCCCCATCGGGGGTAACCTGAAAAAGGCGCACCTCAAGAGCGGTCGATGCACCGGGGGCAATGTACACTTCTTCCGGTTCAACTTCTAAGGTGACCCCGGCAATGGGGACCGGGGGCAGGACGTCTTGAATTCGGACCATGTCGATGCCGCAGGTTTTTGCCTGAAAGAGGTCAAACCCGGGTTCTAATCCTTCTTTCAGGGTGTAGGTGACCGACCCACCTTCTTCACCCGTAATCTCCAGGAGTACAAGGTTCTCGGTGACCACAAAATCCTGCGGGAAACCCTTTGTGGGGTGCAGTTCTCCTCGCTCCGTTCTTCTGGGGAAAATCACCACCTGGCCATGGTACCGGTCAAAGACCGGCTCACCCCGGCAGTTCCTCACCCGAACGCGGATATCCATCTCCCGTTCATCGAGTTTTGGGGAAACGTAGGGCTTCCCCAGGGCAAACTCCATCACCGGTCCCCGCGGAGGGACCCGGTGGGTTCTTTCGTACTCCAGAATTCGGTCCTTCAGAGAACCGTACCGGTCGATATTCCGCTCGATAGTGCGAAAGACGTCGGGGTCATCCCGCACAACAGAAACTCCAAGGACACTTCCAGGAAACCCGCACGCATTGTTCTGCACAAGCTTTGAGCTCATGAAGACGGCGGTGTACTCCCCCTCAAGGACACCGGCAACTTCGATATCCTCCCCTGCGGCAATAAGACTCAGAGCGTAGGAAAAGCTGTAGTCGCAACCGCTGCCATCCTCCACAAAATCAACCTGTGGGGAATTCTCTCGAAGCTCCTCCAGGACTGTTGCACGTATCTCCTGCCAGAGGGATTCCCAGGACCGGTGGGGATACTGCCCCTTCAGGTACTCTCGAAAATCTGCTTCGTCCACAACCGTCCCGCTCACCGATACCCTGGGTCTTGAGCAGCCATCTTCCCAAGCGTGGACTTCTGGCAAAGCCACGGTAAGCAGGACGAGAGAACATACCAAGAGGACTATCTGCCAGGCTTTCTTCATGCTCTCCCCTCCTTGCTCCAGGCTATTATACCATGTTCGTCGTCCGTCTTCTTCCGAGATACCCCTTGTGAGGAACATGGCCCCGGGTGCCCCCCGGAAAACCCCTGGAACTGCGGCTTGTCTGGGAAACTCCCCTGCGGAGCTTTAGGGTACAGATTGGTTCTTCCCTGAAAGAAGGAGGGGTGGAGTTCCAGTTTGAAAATGTTTTTGCCCCGAAGCTCCAGACACAAGGTATGATCGAAATCTTCTTCCCCGAGAACACCCCGAAAGACCAGGACGTTTTTCGCTACAACCCGCAGTACTATGAGCTGCGGCTTCCGGAAAAACCAGCCT
>APCU01000136.1 GCA_000347575.1 Candidatus Caldatribacterium saccharofermentans OP9-77CS
ACCAACTCCCTCCGCTGGCATTACCCAGATCAGGTTCAAAGGGTCGAGAGCTTGCGCTCTCCTCTCAGCCCCGCGTTATGGAGCTCCCCCGGTTCCGTATTCACTTTGAGAGCATTATACCAGAAAAGAGCTGGGGATTTCCACCGGGCTTTCCGAAAACCCCTTGACACTTCGTATTCCTCATAGTATATTCTACCTTGCCTGGTGGGCCGTTAGCTCAATTTGGCAGAGCAACTGACTCTTAATCAGTGGGTTGCAGGTTCAAGTCCTGCACGGCCTACCAGAAACTCTCTGAAATCAGGCTTTCCAGCCGCCTGCTCTCCCCGTAGAATCCTGCTACTGCAAGCGATTTTGCAGCAACGTCGTCGGAAAACCTCTTTGAAAAAGTCACGGGGCTTCTCCGCGCTCGTCTTTTGAGTCCGGGGATGAGCTCGCTCTGGGTGCCCGTGGGGATTCTAAAAAGCTGAGCGTTCGTCCCTCCACTGTCCTGGCAAAATGTAAAGGGGCGATTCCCTGGCCTTCTACCCGGGTCCTTCAGAGCCAGCTCCCAAACCAGAGAACAGAGACCTCGCTTGCGGCAGAAAAGGCCAAAAAACGCAGGTAGAGCGAATGCTCCTCCAGCCCCCAGAATCTGCAGGGAGAAGATTGGAGCTCCCCCAAAGAAAGGTCCAAAATTACTGCGAAAGCATCTCTTCCAGGCCAAAAATCCGGACCGAGTTGCGATACATGAGGGATTCCACGAGGAACACGGCACCCTGGCGGGAAATCTGGCCCTCGGCGAGGAGTTTCCCCACCACCCGGCAAATCATCCGGTCAAAGACCTCGAACCTGCTTCCTTCTGAGAGAATCTTTCGCCCATCGGCCACCGGTCCTCCCATGGAGGCAAGGAGCGAGGAATTCGCCACTTCCAGGAGGGCCTGTTCAATGAGGTGAGGAGCGTCGTTGAACCACCAGGGGAAACCCGTGTGCACCCCGGGAAAAGCCCGCTCCAAAGCGATGTTCACGTGGAGGCACTCGTGGTTCATAGCATAGAGCACCAGGTGAGACTCGTCCTTGCTTTTCCCACTGAAAAATCGGGAAAGAAGGGGTCGGAGGTTCTCCACAACCTGGATACCATCAAGCGTCACATCGCCTCCGGTGTCGCTCCCCCACCGGGTGTAGAGGTAATCATTGGCGTTCCTGAGCACTCCATAGTGGATCTGAGTCACCATGCGGTGTTCCCGGTTCATTTCACAGAAACGGTGCATCATGTAGGAGATGAAATCCCGTACCTCCGGAGAGCGAGGGGCAAAGCGTTCGCCCCTCTCATATGCCCGGATGAAGATTTCCTCCGCCCTCTTTTCCTCCACCTCAAGCCCAAAGGGCTCAAGAAGCCCGTGGTCGCTTGCGCGGGCCCCCAGAGAGGCAAAATACGCGTGGCGTTTGCGCAGGGCCTCCACAAGACCCCGGAGGGTGGTATCTTCACCGGTAAGCGCGCAGAGTCGCTCAACGTTTTCCTTCCACTTCTCGTCGAAAATGTTGCAGTATACATCGGGACGAAAAGTGGGGAGAAAGATTATATCGGGAATCATCTTCTTCGCTATCCTGTGGTGCACAAGGTCATCGGCAGGGTCGTCGGTGGTGCAAAAGAGTCTGCCACCCATTCGCCGAAGGAGTTCCTGTGGAAGCATCTCCTCCCGCTGCAGGGCTTCTTCCGTTACCCTGAAGATATGCTCTGCTGTATCCGGACCAAGGCACTCCTCAAGGCCAAAGACCCTCCTGAGGTCAAGGTGCAACCACTGGTGCACATGGTTCCCCTCAAGATAGGGAAAGACCCTCCCCAGAGCCATCCACTTCTCAAAATCAGAGAGAGCAGGGTCGTAGGCCAGGTCATGGGAGAAAGGCGGGAACTTCGCTGCAAGCTGTAGCAGGTAGTGGTCACGATTCCCGTAGCGCTCATCCACCACCTCTGCTTTCCAGATGTTCACCAAAGACCGGTTCTCACAAATCTGCTGGAGGCTCAGATGGGTGTGGACATCGACAATCCCACAGGTCCTCCGAAAAGGCAAAGCAACCTCGTGGTAGAGCCACACGGCCTCTTTCGTGGTGAGCAACCACTCCGGTCCCAGGAAATCCCTATCAGCCAAAAGAGCGAGACCTCCTTTCAGGACTTTCTGGAGGACATTCTACCACGACTCTCCTCCAGTCCTCTTCATCGTTCTAGCCCGTATGCTGGATTCGCTACCCAAGACTCACCCGGACTATCCGATTCTGGAAAGAATACGTCGCGATTCCACCCTGCAAGCTCTTCAAAGGAAGGGGCAAAGGAGGTATACTCCTTCCTGGTTTCTGGCATTCTCTGTGAAGTTCGCCATTTCAGGGAAAATCACCAAGAATTCCGGGAGGTTGAGCATGTGCTTATCGCAGGCTTTGTAGGAAGCCCAAGGCGGGGTGGAAACACAGAAATCCTGGTGCGGAAAGTCCTCGAAGGCGCAGCCTCGCAGGGAGCGGAAACGGCAATCTATTTCCTCAACGAGCTCACCATCCATGGGTGCCAGGCCTGCAACTTCTGCAAGGAACACGCAGGGTGCCGCCAGGAGGACGACATGACCCTCCTTTACGAGGTCCTGAAAAGGGCCGACGGCTTTGTCCTTGGCTCACCCATTTACATGGATTACCTGACCGCTCAGACCAAGCTCTTCCTGGACCGGCTCTTTGCTTTCTTCGGCCCCAATCTCGAATGTACCCTCCCTCGGGGGAAGAGAGCCGTCCTTGTGTACTCTCAGGGTGGAGGAAACAATCCCGAGGTGATGGAGTCTCTGGCAAGGTTCCTCCGGGAGGCTCTGCATGTGGAGGTCGTGGGGATTGTGGGCGGGAGTGGATGCAACGTTCCCGGCGCGGTGAGGGAGCGCAAAGATCTTCTCAGTCGGGCTTTCGAGCTTGGGAAAAGCCTCGTGGAGTAGAAACTACGCGAGGATTCTTCGGCACTCAAGGCCCAGGCCACCGTCAACACACCGTAGAACACAACGAGCACCTTCCGCCGGAACCCTACAGGGATCCTCTAAGGCCTCAGCCATACCCCATCGGGAATACTGTACAGAAGCACCGTGCCATCCTCGGCACCGGTGGCCAGGAATTCCCCGCCGGGGGAGAAGCACACCGCCGTGACCGTACCGGAATGGTCGGAGAGACTCACCACTCCCTCCTCCTGAATCGCTTGCAGCTGCACCTGGCCATCCCGTGAGCCTGAGGCAAGGGCTGCTCCATCAGGAGAAAAGGCTATTGACGTCACCCACTCACGGTGACTTTCAAGAACCCTGCAGGAACCGGCAACTCCAGTTTCCCAGAGCCACAGCGACCCGTCATCAAGTCCTGCCGCAAAATGCTCTCCATCCGGTGCAAAGGCTACCGCCGTTACTCCGGCATCGTTAGAGAAGACAACCACCGGGTTCCCTTGCGTCCAGTCCCAGAGCACTGCCGTTGTATCGAGGCTGCCGGAGAGGAGAAACTTCCCATCGGTGGTAAAGGCCAGAGCCATCACCCAGTTGTGGTGACCTTCAAGGGTTCTCACGAGCTTCCCCGTTTCCACTTCCCAGAGCCGCACCGTGGTATCATCAGAACCCGAGGCCAGAAATGCTCCACCAGGGGCAAAGGCCAGGAACCGCACCCAGTTTGTGTGTCCCCTGAGCACCCGAAGGAGCTCCCCCGTTGCCACGTTCCAGAGCTCCACGTTCTTCTCCGACCCCAGGGCAAGAAGCGCTCCATCGGGAGAAAGGGCCATGCAGTTCACGAAACCGGTTTGCGCCCGAACGAAACGCACCTCCCTGAGGGTGGGAACCTCAAAAAAGCGCACACCGAGCACCACACCCACCGCAAGCTTGCCTTCTGAGGTAAACCCAAGCCCCTTGACGTACCCCACATCGACCTGAGAGACCGGTGCTTTTGCGCTGGCTCCACCGGTTGTAGCCACGAGGAGCAGAAAAAGCAGTAGAACCGTGCCGCCCCCTCGGGACACCATACTCTCCCCTCCTCACGATGTGTTTGGCTCATTCTATCAAAAGCACACCGGGGTGTCATCCTGAATGCGCCAGAGCCGTCACCCCCGGCGTGCAACAGGCCTTTCAGCGAATTCGAAACGATGCCCCACCACAGGGTTCTCCGCCACGGTAAGGCCCTGGTGTTTTTGCCAGGGCAATTTTGCCCTCTGGGGACCTTATTTTGCGCCCAAAATACCGGCTCGCCACTCCGTTCTTTGCCTCTACAAGGTTGCCGTTTCGTCTCCAAAGCAGTCTCACCTCTCAGGGGTCATCGTAAGCCTCGTTTTTTGCCTGCGAAGCAATCTCGTGAGACTGCTTCGCTTCGCTCGCAGTGACAAAAAGAGGGACTGCTTCCGGCTACGCTCTTCGCAGTGACCTCTCCTTTGTCACTGCGAGGTCGTAGTATCGCCTCCGAAGCAGTCTCTGAGGTTCCTCGCCGCTTCGCGGCTCGGAATG
>APCU01000137.1 GCA_000347575.1 Candidatus Caldatribacterium saccharofermentans OP9-77CS
GGGAGCGGGGGAAGTTGCTCCTTACGAGTTCTGGCCATTACCTTGTGGCTGAGGGTATTCGACCCCAGCGCGGGAAAGATGGGGAAGTCCGGTACCTCTTTGAAGAGGAGGTTCACCGGGATTTCCTTGAGGAGCCGGAAAGCCAGAAAGAACTCTTCGGTATTCTCCACATCCCTGAAGTCCGGGCAGGGGATCTCGTGGCTGAACTCGTTCCTCCAGAAGAAGGCATCCCGGGGAAGAATGTCTTTGGGAAGGAGGTTCCCGCACCTCCCGGGCGTCCGGCAAAAATCCGGGCGGGGAAGAACGTGGAGCTCATTGAGGGTGGGGAGAAAGCCGTTGCCAAGGTTTCGGGGCGTCCGGTGGTGGTGGGGAAGGTCGTTTCCGTTCTCCCCCTTTTTGAGATTGACGGTGATGTGGGGCCGAAGACCGGAGACGTCCATTTCGTCGGGTCGGTGGTGGTGCGAGGGACGGTGCGTTCGGGGTTTTCTGTCTCTGCTGAGGGGGATATCGAGGTCTGGGAAAGCGTTGAGGCGGCAACCATCAAGGCTGGGGGGAATGTCCGCATCCGGAGGGGATTTTTTGGAGGGGATAAAGGTGTGGTGGAGGCGGAAGGCAACGTCATCGTGCGGGTGGTGGAGAACGCTACGGTGAAGGCCCGGGGAGATATCCTGGTGGAGGAGGCAGCGCTCCACAGCTTCCTCTCGGCAGGAAGGAACGTGATCGTCCGGGGGAAAAAGGGGCTTCTCGCTGGTGGGGTGACCAAAGCGGGGAATCTCGTCTGGGTGAAGGTTCTGGGATCCCCCATGGGAACGAGGACTGAGGTGGTTGTGGGTCTTGATCCCGAGCTCCAGGAGGAGTACAGGAGGATTCAGGATAATCTCAAAAAGGCTAAGGAAACCATCCAGGAAGCGGAAAAAGTTTTCCAGCTTGCCTGGCGAAAACAAAAAAGCGGAGCCTGTCTTGAGCCAAAACTCCTTGAGGCGCTGAAGAGAGCAAGGGAAGCCTATGAGCTTGCCCGGGAGCAGGAGAAAATCTATATGGAGCGGCTGGCAGAAATCGAGGAGGTCTTCGAGCGCCATGAGGGCAAGGTGCTCGTTGAAGAGAAAGTGTACCCCCAGGTCCGCATTACCATCGGGAAATTCACCTACATTGTGCGGGACGAAATCGTCTACGCTTCCTTTTATGAAAAGGATAAGGATGTGGTCATTGGGTCCTTCGAGCGGCCCCGGGTAAAGGAGGGATGGTCGTGATCGACCCGGTCAACATGCAGAATGTCGTCACCCGGGCGCCTGAGGTTGCCCGGGTACAGCGAGTTCAAGAAGGTGCCCTGAGTGCCCAGGGGCAGGTTTTCGCTCAGGAACTTGCTCGGCAAGCACAGCAGGTTGAGGAGACCGTGGCCTCCCCTCCACAAGCACAGCGGGGTGAATTGAGGGAAAAGAGGAAGAAAGAAAGGGAGAAGGGGACAAAAACGAAAGTTCCTTCTTCGTGGGAGGCCGAAGCCCAAACATCTGGGAGCCGTGAAGTCTCTGGTGAGCTCGGGCATCTCATCGACACGACGGCTTAGGAGTGGGTTCCCATGCTCAAGAACATTCTTGAAGATGCTCTGCGGAAGCTTCTTCCCGAAGTCTATGCGGCGAAGCCAGAGCTTTGCCGGTGTCCTCAGTGCCAGGAAGACGTTCTGGCCCTGGCGCTCCGTGCCCTTCCTCCAAAGTACGTCTCTCGAGAACGGGGCGAAGTTTTTGCCCGTCTTGAGCTTGAGCATCCTCAGACACAGGTCGACATGCTTGAGGCACTGCTTCAGGCTGCGGACATCGTCATCGCCCGGCCCCGCTGCAGGGGCTCGCAAAACGCCTAAGGAATCTCGAAAAGGTCAACCCAGGGCATGTGATAGGTGAACCATACAAAGAAGAACACCGCAACACCGAAGAGTGCGAGGACCACCCTCAGGGCAAAAGGGGAGGGCCATTCGTCTTCGAGCCCTCGCTCGAGCGCTCCGCTGAAGATTCCCGAGAGGAACGTTACCCCGAGTGCCCAGGTGAGTTCTAGAGCAAAGGGGAGAGGTCGCCCAAAAAGCCCGGGGACAAGGTACCATACAGTGACAATGACCCAGGGGATGGACCAGGTTGCCAGAAGGCGTGAGAACCAGAATCCCCGGGGGAAGACGGGACGCCTCCGTAGAAGACCGAACTCAAGGAGTGAGGCAAAGAGGTAGGCGAAAAAGCCCATCTTGAGGTGTTCAAAGACCGATTCGCTGCTCCCGAAAACGGGACGCAACGCCTCCCACCCTGTGGCCTCATACCCGAAGTGGAGGAGCGCATAGAGGCCAAGGTACAGAAGTGTTTTGGCAAGAATCCCCATGGTCGTTCTCCTTTTTGCTTCCATTATACGGTGATGTGGCCTCTCCGGGAAGACCAATCGTTCTCGGGAGTCGTGGTAGAATTTTAGGGAGTCCCGGAAAGGAGGATAGGGATGATTGAACGCTATACGCTGCCGAGAATGCAGGCCATCTGGAGCGATGCCCATCGCTTTGAGGTCTGGATACGGATTGAGATGCTTGTGCTTGAAGCCTGGGGAGAGCTCGGGGTTGTCCCGAAAGAGGACATCGAGCGGATTCGGGCGAATCTCCGCTTTTCTCCCGAGCGTATGAAGGAAATCGAGAAAACCACAAAACACGACGTCATCGCCTTTCTCACCAGCCTCTCCGAAAACCTTGGCCGGGAATCCCGTTTTCTCCACTTTGGGTTGACCTCTTCTGATGTCCTCGATACGGCAAACGCCGTTCTCCTTCGGGAGTCTGCGGACCTGCTTCTTGAGGACATCGACCGGGTCCTTGAGGTGATCCGGAGAAGGGCCTGGGAACACCGGTATACCCTCATGGTGGGGCGGACCCACGGGGTCCATGCAGAACCAACAACCTTTGGCCTGAAACTCGCCACCTGGTACACGGAGATGCAGAGGAACAGAAGACGCCTTGAGCAGGCAAAAGAGACCATCAGTGTGGGAAAGATTTCTGGAGCGGTGGGGAACTTCGCCAATGTGGACCCGCGGGTTGAGGCGTACGTCTGCGAAAAACTCGGTCTTCGGCCTGCTCCTGTGTCCACCCAAATCATCCAGCGGGACCGCTATGCGGAATTCCTGTGGGCTCTGGCAATGATTGGGACAAGCCTTGAGAAGTTCGCTCTTGAGATTCGCCACCTCCAGCGGACTGAGGTCCGGGAGGTTGAGGAGGGATTTTCCCCGGGGCAGAAAGGCTCCTCAGCCATGCCGCACAAGAAGAACCCCATTACGGCAGAACAAATCTGTGGTCTGAGCCGGGTTTTGCGGGGGAATCTCCTCGTGGCATTGGAGAACATCCCCCTCTGGCACGAGCGGGATATCTCCCACTCCTCGGCAGAACGCATCATCCTTCCGGATTCCTGTATTCTCGCCGACTACCTCCTGAATACCTTCGCCCGTCTTTTAGAAAACCTCGTGGTCTATCCTGAAGCGATGAAAAAGAACCTCGAAAGGAGTCGAGGTCTTGTCTTCTCTGAGCGGGTGCTCCTTGCTCTTGTTGAGAAGGGTCTCACTCGCGAAGAAGCCTATGCCCTGGTCCAGCGCTGTGCTCTGAAGACCTGGGATGATGAAGAAGTGACTTTCCAGGAGGTGCTTGAGGGAGACCCCGAGATCCGGGCGCATCTCTCCAGGGAGGAACTCACCCGGCTCTTTGACTACCACCATTACCTGCGGCACGTCGATGCCATCTTCAAGCGGGCTGGCATCTGGGAGGAGGAAGGGTATGCCTGAGCGGTGGGATTACAAAAAAGCAGGAGTGGACATGGACCGGGCTTTTGAGGTTTCCTTGAGTATGTGGACGGTGAATTCCAGGGTCTTTGAGGTGGTGTTTTCGGGTTTCGCTGGAAACTGGCTAATTTTTGGGATATGCATTGCCAGATCATAGGGTCTTTGTTCTTTTTACTCTCTTTTCCTCTGCTTCGTTTGGGGTTTACGAGAATTTTGGGAGCGTTTGGGGAGGGAAAGAAAGCCTTTCAAAGTAGCCATGGTTTTTCGTGCTGCTTCCTGAAAACTTGGCTTCTGGATGATTTCTGCTGAGACAAACCCCTGGTATTCCTGGGTTTCGAGTTCCTCGAATATCGGCTGGAAGTCGAGGTGTCCAAAGCCTGGAGCCCAGCGGTTGCTGTCGGCAATGTGGAAGTGCCAAAGGAGCGCTCCGGCCTGTGCGATGGCCTGAGGGATGTTTGGTTCCTCAATGTTCATGTGGAATGTGTCGGCAAGGATCCCGACGTTCTCACAGCCCAGGGAGTCTATGAATGCAACGGTTTCCTCCACGGTGTTGAGAAAGTTGGTTTCGTATCTGTTTAAGGGTTCAATGACCATTCGAATCCCTCGTTCTCGAGCAAAAAAGAGCACACTCTTTTAAGCTTTCTCGAAAGTACGACAACGCTTCATTCTTTGCCTTT
>APCU01000138.1 GCA_000347575.1 Candidatus Caldatribacterium saccharofermentans OP9-77CS
TCCAGGAGGAAACGGCAAGCTGAAACAAAAAAGCCCCGGCGCATGCGCCGGGGCTCCTCTTTTCGAGGACTCAGAGTTTTCTCACCCGCACTGCCTGAGGACCCTTGGTACCCTGCTGGACTTCGAACTCCACTGCCTGTCCCTGTTCCAGGGTCTTGAAGCCACTCCCCTCAATAGCCGTGTAGTGAACAAAAACGTCTCCACCTTCGTCAGACTCGATGAACCCGTACCCTTTCGTCGCACTGAACCACTTCACCTTACCGGTTGGCATTGAAACTGAAACCTCCTAAAAAGAAAATTCAGGGTTTGCGCAAACCCAAAAGCATGGTAGCACGGTGCGCTGTCGCCTGTCAATGGAAGTTGGAAAATTTTGTCTCCTCAGGAGCAATTTGCAGGGGCTTGAAGCTTCTCAAGAAAGCTGGTATATTTGTGGGCAGTTCACCAAGAGAAAGCGGGGATTGGACATGGCAAAGTGCGAGATCTGCGGGAAAAAGAGCTCTTTCGGGAATCAAATCAGTCACTCCCATCGGGTGAGTCGCAGGCTCTGGCGACCGAACGTGCAACGGGTACGAGCCATAGTGGAAGGAAGGGTTCAGCGCCTCTACGTGTGCACTTCGTGCCTTAAAGCAGGAAAAGTACAGAAAGCAGCCCGATAGGGGAGTCTCTATCGGGCTTTTCCTTCAGTAAGCCCGTATTCTCTCCGAGAGACGACGCACCGTTCCCCGAATGTCTTGTGCTGAAAAAACGAGAGACCCCGCCACGATAATGGAAGCACCGCAGGAGGCAAGGAACTCGATGTTCTCCTCCTTTACTCCTCCATCGATTGCAATCTCTACTCTGAGCCCTTTTTCCTGAATTCTTCGTCGAAGGGCGCGAATCTTCTCCTCCATCCCGGAAATGAACTTCTGGCCTCCAAATCCCGGGTTCACCGTGAGGAGAAGAACAAGGGAGAGCTTTCCAAGGACATGGTCAAGGATTGTGAGGGGTGTTCCGGGACAGAGGGCAAGACCGCTCTTTTTCCCCACCCTGGCAATGTCCTGGAGTACGGCGTCGAAATCCTGAACTGCCTCGGCATGGAAACTGATGAGGTCAGCCCCGGCCTGGGCAAAATCCCGAACAAAGGCCCGGGGATTGTCCATCATAAGGTGAACGTCGATGAAAGCTTCGGGAAGCACCTTCCGGACAGCCTCAACGATAAGAGGACCAAAGGTGAGGTTGGGAACGAAATGTCCGTCCATCACGTCGACGTGGATGATCTCTGCTCCCCCCTCCCAGGCTTCAAGGAGCTGTTCTCGAAGCCGGGAAAAGTCACAGGACAGAATCGATGGAGCAAGCCTCGCCATAATCCTCTCCCCCGTTAGTCAATCTTCTTCTCCCAGTAGTAGTATCCGTTCAGGAAAATGGTGACCTTTCCTCGCCCCTTGGTGAGCGCAGAAACCTCCACAAGGTCTTCGCCTCTGTGTTCCCGCTCGTACACTACCCGTTCTCCCAGCTCGTCCTGCACCACCACCTGGACGGTGATGGGATTCTGGGAAGAGGGCAGGACAAAACGGAGGCTGAGGGTTTTTCTCCCATCGGTCTCCGCTTGCGGACGTTCCTGGGCCCTGGTGACCTGAAGGCGAAGGCTCTCCCCCCGGGGAACAAGCTCCCCCGCTTGTGGGTTCTGCCCCACCACGATTCCTCCAGGACGTCCCTCCGAGGAGACCTCCTCAACGCTCCCCACCACAAGGCCATTCCGGGCAAGGACCTCCTGAGCTTCCTCAAGCCGGAGTCCAACGACATCGGGGACCTCGACTTCCCCAGTCCCTCCTCCCTTTCCCGCAGAGATAAGAAGGTGCACAAGGCTTCCCGGAGCCACTTCCGTTTGAGGAGCAGGATTCTGGGAAATGACGTATCCCCGGGGAAGCGTGTCATGGCTCACCTCCACAACCCTCCCCACCCGCAGGCCGCTCCCCTCAAGGATGCTCTGCGCCTCTTCAAGACTCTTCCCCCGAACGTCAGGGAGAGATACCTGACCTTTTTGAGGAGTCACCGGCACGCCTTCTGAGAGCGTTCCGCCGTTCACCACCACCTGGAGGCGGGTGTTCCTCTTGGCCCGGGCCCCAGGAGGCGGATTCTGATCAAGGACGGCAAGAGGAGGAGCACCGGGGTCAGAGGTAACCCTCTCCACTTCAAGGCGCAGGCCAAGGCGGGTTGCCTTATTGATGGCTTCAAGAAGCGTCATGTTTCGCACATCGGGAACAGGAACGCTTCCGCTGCCGACATATCCCTCAAAAAGCACAAAACCCACAAAAAAGCTCACAAAAAGGCCAAGGCCAAAAAGCAGTGCTGCCCCAAACACCCTTCCCAGGAACTCAAGAAGTCGTGACTTTTTCTGGTCCTCCCTGCGCTCCTGCCTCACGCCTTCTTCCTCCAGATAGCCACGAAAAACCCGTCACAGAAAAGATCATGGGGCCAGAGGAAAACAAAACCATCTCTGACCCTTCCCGGAACCTCCCCCTCAGGCTCCACCCGCACCAGTGCAGGCCCCTTCTCCTGCTCAAAAGCTTCTGCAACCCCAACGGTTTCCTCCCAGGTTAAAGTGCACACAGAGTATACCATGAGCCCCTGGGGTCTGACCACCTGAAAGGCTTCGCGGAGAAGCTCAAGCTGCAGCGAGGCACACTGCCTGACGCTCTCCGGTGTGGCTTTTAAAAGGGCTTCCGGATTGCGGCGAACAGTCCCCAGGTTCGAGCAGGGCGCATCAAGGAGAAGACGGTCTGCCACGAACCAGAACCTTTCGGGAATCCGGAGACAATTGAGAACCTCAGGCTGGACGATTAAAACGCCACTTCGCCGCATAAGCCCTTTCAGAACTTCAATCCGCCGCTTTTTCTTATCCCAGGCAAAGAGCTTTCCTTCATTCCCCATAAGCTGAGCCAGAAGGAGAGTCTTCCCTCCCACCCCACAACAGGCGTCGACCACAACCTCGCCGCTTTTTGGTGCTACGAGGTGCCCGACAACCTGGGAACCGAGATCCTGGGGATAGAAAAGACCCTGGGCGTACTCCGGAGTACGCACGAGTGCAGAATAACTGGAAACCACTTCCAGTGCCCCACTGATGCGGCTTCTCCTGCTGGGAATACCTCGCTGAGCAAGGAGCTTTTGGAGTTCCTCCTCTCCTATTCGCAGCGTGTTGACCCGAACGTAAAGGGGCGGTGGAAGAGCAAGAGACCTCAGGAGAACGTGTAATTCCTCCTCAGGCAAAACCCTCCTCCACTCTGCTTCAAGCCAGGCAGGGAGGTCAATACCCCACTTTTCAGCCTGAGCACGATGGGCCGCAAGATCCCGTTCCACATTCCGCAGAACTGCATTGACGAGGGGGACAAAGGCGACCTGGCCAAAGGACCGCACCACTTCGACCCATTCGTGAACAACAGCGAAGGGAGGAACACGGGTGTGGAAAAGAAGCTGGAACATCCCTAACCGAAGGGCATTCTGAATCACAGGGGGAAGTCGTTCCCATTTTGGAAGGTACGTCCTGGCCAGGGTATCGAGCTTTTCCCGAAACTTCACCACTCCCCGCACAAGGCTCACCAGCAAATCTCGCTCGTGGGGGGAATACCTCAAAGAGCAGGCCGTGTAGGCCTGATCCAGGAAAGCAATCCGTCCCTCGTAGAGACGGATGAGAATGGACAGCGCGTCACGACGGTACCTGTCGACCAACCCTTACTCCCTGCTCTCCCGGAGAAGCAAGAGCCTCACAAGCTGTAAGGCAGCCATGGCAGTTGCAGCAACATAGGTCAGAGCTGCAGCGCTGAGCATCTGTCGTACCAGGGGTTTCTCCTCGGGGGCAATGAAGCCCAGGCGATCCAGAACTCCATAGGCCCTCCGGCTGGCGTCGAACTCCACGGGAAGGGTCACAAGCTGGAAAAGTACCGCAAGGCTGAAGAAAAGAATACCAAGATCCATCAGAGGCCGAAGGGCAAAGAGAAAGCCGAGGAAAAAGAGAGGAAGCGCGAGTTGGGACCCAAACCCGGCAACGGGGACAAGGACACTCCGAAGGGCAAAGGCAGAATACCCTTCACGCTTCTGCAGGACATGCCCCACTTCGTGGGCAACGATGGCAAGGTCAGCCACCGAGGTTCCCCGGGCAACAGACCGGGAAAGTCGCAGGGCCTCCCGGGAGGGATCGTAGTGGTCCGTCAAAGCCCCAGGGATTTCCTCAATCTTCACCCGAAGCCCAAGATGCTGCACGAGTTCCTCCGCAACCTGAAGACCGGAAAGACCCACCCGGGCTCTCTTCCGGGAAAGGAGAGCATAGGTCTGCGTCACCTTGGTGTGAGCATACAGGGCAAGAAGAAGCGCTGGAATGAGTATCAAAAAGGTCGGGTCAAGGAAGAACACTTCACCTCACCTCCTC
>APCU01000139.1 GCA_000347575.1 Candidatus Caldatribacterium saccharofermentans OP9-77CS
AGGGGAAGTCCGAAGGGCTGCCCTGGAGCTTGGGGAGAGGAGCCTTGGGAGGAACTGAGAGACACTGGTTTCTCGAGTGTCCCACATGATGTGGGCCTATACAGGAACTTGACTGCATTGAAGCCGCATCGGAGAATGAAAGAAAGTGGTGAACCCAAAACCTGGAGCCAGAGCGTGGAAATCCGCCGGGGGACGTTTCAGGATTTCGAAAAAGTTGTGGAGCTTTTACGATTGGTCTTTCCCCAGGACGAGCGGGGATACTACTTCGGCTTCCTGCGCTTTGACCCCTTCTTCCATCCCCGGGATGTGTGGCTGGTTACAGACGGAAAAGAAGTGGTTTCCTGTCTCTTCCTTCTTCGGCGGCTTTTCTCTGATGGTGAACGGCTGCTTCCGGGCGGCGGGATTGCCAATGTAGCCACCCGCCCCGATTTTCGGGGGAGGGGACTGGCCTCCTTGCTGCTTCAGGAAGCCATACTTCAATCGAAAAAGGANGGTCTTTCTTTTCTCGTTCTCGTCACCGAAATTCCCGCTTTCTACGAGCGCTTCGGGTTTCAGGACCTGGGGAAGTTCGTGGCGTACCTGACGCCGCAAGAAGGTTTCACGCTGGCGCTTTCGCGGGTGAAGGACGAAGAGATTCTCGACGCCTATGAGGCGTTCTACCGGAGAATGGAGCTCCTCGTCCCCTTTCGGAACCTCGGGTATCTGCGGGGGTTGCGGGTATGGAACCGCTACAGTTCCCGTTTTCGGGAGGGGAAAAAGGTGGCTTCATTCCGCAAGGTTGATGGAGTGGTGGGGTATTTCCTGGAGAAAGAAACGGAAATAGAGGTTTTCGACCTTTTCAGTAGAGGAAATCGCTCAAACCTCCTCGAGATTCTCCAGAGCTTGGGGAAACCCCTGCGCCTCTTCCACCACCCGGTGGTTCTCCGGCACCTGGGTGTTCCCTTTTCCCGCGACCGGGAGACGGTAATGGTCCTGTATCTTCGGGCCTTCTCGGGCGAGGTCTACCTCCCGGTGGCGGACTACTTCTGACGACCTGGTTCGCAGGGGTCCGCACCGGGTGGCGTATGTGAAAGCCAGCTAGCACCTATCCCTCCTCCGATTATTGTCCTTGACCTTTTCCGGCAGGTAAAAGCAGGGTTGGAATGGATGAGACGGGTGCAGAGCCTCCACTCCAGTATCTCAGCCTCACCGCCGGCGCGAAATCCGGGCACGCCACCGGAAAAGAGGGTGGATGAGCACGCTGGCCGGCGGGGAGAGGATTTCCCGGAAAAGCCAGAAGGACGGAAAGTCCTGTTGCACCTTTTCTCCAAAGGAGGCAGGCTTTTCCGGTTTTCTCTCACTGTCCTTCACCTTTTTCCTCCTCCTTTCCGAGCCGCTCCCTCATGCGGGTGTCGGCCTGGAGGTTCTGGAGGGAGTAGTAGTCGAGAACCCCCAGTTTCCCCTCCCGCAGGGCATAGGCTAAGGCTTTCGGGATTTCGGCTTCGGCCTCCACGACTTTGGCCCGCATTTCCTGGGTATAGGCCTTCATCTCCTGTTCCCGGGCAATGGCCAGGGCCCGTCGCTCTTCGGCCTTTGCCTGGGCTACACGCTTGTCGGCTTCGGCCTGGTCCATCTGGAGCCGGGCACCGATGTTCTCCCCAACATCAATATCGGCAATGTCGATGGAGAGGATTTCGAAGGCTGTCCCGGCATCAAGGCCCTTCTCAAGGACCGTTTTGGAAATCGTATCGGGGTTTTCGAGCACTTCCTTGTGGGAATTGGACGAGCCGATAGTGGTGACGATGCCTTCTCCGACCCGGGCGATAATCGTGGCTTCNGTGGCCCCTCCGATGAGCCGGTCGATGTTGGTGCGAACGGTGACCCGGGCTTTCACCTTGAGTTCAATCCCGTCCTTGGCCACNGCGGCAACCACCGGAGTCTCCACAACCTTCGGCAGCACACTCACCTGGACGGCCTCAAGGACATTGCGTCCGGCAAGGTCAATGGCGCAGGCCTTCTGGAACGAGAGGGGAATCCCGGCCCGCTCGGCGGCAATGAGGGAAATCACCACCCGGTCGACGTTCCCTCCCGCGAGGTAATGGGCCTCAAGAGCCCCCACGCTGAGGTCAAGGCCGGCTTTCGTGGCCTTGATGAGGGGCAGGACAATGCTTGCAGGAGGCACTCGCCGCAGGCGCATACCGATGAGCGTCAGGATGCTCACCCGCACCCCCGCCGCCAGTGCCGAAATCCAGAGCCCCAAAGGAACAAAGGAAAGGAACACCACAAGGATCACGAGGACCACAATCCCCGGAATGAGATACCCCAGAACGTTCACGATGCCGACCTCCTTTCCCTTCGAACCACAAGAACATTCCCCCGGACCTCATCAACCACCACCGCCTCTCCCGCTGCAATGAACTCCCCCCGACTCATGGCATCGTACACTTTGCCCTCAATCTCCACCATTCCCGCAGGTCGGAGGATGGTCTTTGCCCGACCTTCCTTCCCCAAAAGCCCTGTATACGGGGAGGCTTCCAGTGCGCTTTCTCCTTTCGGGCTTTGCTCCCGAAGACCGAGTTTCCGCCAGAGGGGGTTATAGGGGAGAAAGAGGAGGAAAAGGAGCAACACCCCTCCGGCAAGGGCAAGGTACCAGAGGGTCCCGAAAAAAGCGTTCAGGAAAAAGAGTTGCTCGGTGGTCCGAAGAAGAAGATACAGGGATCCCCCCATGGCTGCAATCCCCAAAACCCCGGTGACTCCAAAACCGGGGATGACGAAAATTTCGAGAATAAGAAGGAGCATTCCGGCAAGAAAAAGCAGCAGGGGTTCCCACCCGGAGAGCCCCGCCAGGTACCTCCCACCAAAAACGAAAAGGAGCGAAGCAATGCCCACAATCCCCGGGACACCAAAACCCGGGGTCATGATTTCCAGGAATATCCCCAGAAAAGCCAGGAAAAGCAAAACGGAGACCACAGCAGGGTACGTCACGACCCGGGCCAGTGTCTCCGACCAGGAAGGGCTAACCGTCACGACTTCTCCCCGAAGTTCAGCTTTCTCCAGTACCTCCTCTTTCCCCCGGGCAACCCCGTCAACAACCCCGAGCTCCAGGGCACGCTGGGCAGAAAGGGTAAGGAGCGTTCCTTTTGCCTTCACTCCCGGAATCTCAATTTCACGATCCACCATTCCGGCGAAGATCCGGGGATCCCGGCCCCGGGCCTCAGCAAGAGCCTCGATGTGCGCACGAATGGCCGACACCGCTTTGGGGTCAGGTTTTTCGGTGTCTTCCCCACCAGAGCGGGGCTCGCTTGCCCCGATGCTCCCATCAGGAGCAATGAATATCCGCTCACAGGCCAGCGCAAGGAACACTCCTGCCGACCAGGCTTTGGAGTTCACAAAGGCGATGGTTTTCACCGGGGACCGGAAGATAGCGTCTTTGGCAAAAAGCATGGCGTCGACCCGCCCACCGAGGGTGTCGATTTCAAAGACCACCGCTTCAGCCCGTTCCTCTTCTGCTTCTTTGAGCACCCTCTGGACGAAGCTCGCCATGCCCCACTCTACGGCCCCAATACCAGGAATGTCCTTCAGAGAAGCCCAGAAGATGGTTCCCGCAAGGGCAAGAGCTGGCACAAAAAGGAAGACCACCATCACCCCGGTGGCTGCAGCGACCTTACCCGTACCGGAGGCGGACTTTCTCAGCCAGCCCGAAGAGCACCCCACGGTCACTCCACCACAATCACCGAGTTTTCCGACCCGAATGCATTGGGGACTCTTGGGGTGTTTGGGTCGGTGAACCACTGGCCATCTACGACGTAGCGGTACTCGTACCGTCCCCGGGGAAGCGTGATGGTGATGCTCCAGTACCCTTTCTTGGTCCTCTTCAAAGGGTGGCTTTGAGGGTCCCAGTGGTTGAAGCTTCCTGCTATGAAGACCTCTGAAGCAGCGGGATATTCCAGGCGAAAGGTCACTCGAGGCAAAGGACTTCCCTCCTTGTACTCTATTCTGCAGAGGACAACCTTTTCGGCGAGGGATTATTCCCTGTATCTCATTTGGGTCGCAAGGCGATGGAAGGAGTGGTGCCTGAAGTGGGGAGAAAAACTCAAGAGTACCTGAGAGATACTGGACTTGTTGAGTGTCCCACATGATGTGAACCTCTCCACCCCCTTGCAAAAGAACAGGAAACCGAGTAAAATACCACTTGCCCTGTTGGGCAAGCACCTTGACAAGTGAATACTGTCTGGGGAAAGCATCCTGCCAGAGTG
>APCU01000140.1 GCA_000347575.1 Candidatus Caldatribacterium saccharofermentans OP9-77CS
TTATGGTACTTCTCCCCGTCTGTGGCAAAGAACCACTATTCTTTCCCCACCCTGTAGTTCCAATTTCTCCCTCGCACTCCCCTGGTTCACTGCAATCTCAAGAAATCCAGAGCTATCGGTGTGGATGAGGAGTTCTCCTTCGGCAACATCCCCATAGGTGCGGCAATAGATGGCAACGAATTCCCCTCCACCTTTTTTTATCGTCACCGTACTGAAAAACTTTAGGTCCTTGAGGAGTATTCCCGGAATATTGGTCTCCACGTTCCCGAAGCGGTCGAAGAACGCAACCTCTCCGATAATTTCTCCGTTCTCCTTCCGGGCTTTTTCGTAAGGAAGAAAGACCAGGCCCTCAAGCCGCCTTCCAAAAACACTCAGGTCCACGCCTTTTGCAAGGTACGCGCTCACCGGGGCAAAGATATCTCTTCCGTGGAATGAGAAAGAAGGAGCGGGTTTGTAGAAATACTCAGGATTTTCGAGTTCCACAATGCGGAGAATTTTGTCTTCCTCCGCCACCAGGGTGAAGAGCCCATTGTCCGGCCCCACGAAGAAATACCCGCTTTCCGTCTCAAAGGCGATGGCCTTTCTTTCAGTTCCCACCCCGTAGTCCACAACGGCCATGAAGACCGTCCCCCGGGGGAAATCCCGGTAAGCCCGGACAAGCACGTGCATGGCTTCCCGAACGTTAAAGGGTTCGACTTCATGAGTGAGGTCGATGACCTCCACCTCGGGGGCAACCTTTTTGATAACCCCCTTCACCACCCCCTGGTAGTAGCTTTTTGTCCCCCAGTCGGTAAGAAGGACCACGAGCTTCATGTGCTCACCTCAGCGCAAAAGCAAGAAGGAGCGCAGCCAGGAGGCTCATACTTCCACCAAAGAGAAAGGGTGCCTGGGGCCCGAAGGCGCTCCACAGCGTCCCGGCAACAAAAGAGGCAGGGAAGAGCCCGATACCAAGGAGTGTAGCGTGGAGCCCAAGAACGGTTGCCCGGGTGTCTTCCGGGGCAAGATCAGCAACGAGGGCTTTCGCCACACCCTCGGTCATACCGCTATAGCACCCGTAAGGGAGCATGGCCCAGACGATGGTGTGCGGGAGAAACCCGATGAGGTAGTAGGAGAGGGCGTACAGGAAGAACCCTCCCGCAAGCACCCACTTTCTCCCCAGGCGGTCTGAGAGTACCCCTGCAGGGTACGAGGTGAGGGTGTAGACGATGTTGTAGAGGAGGTAGAGGAGAGTCACAGAAGCAGGGGAAAAGCCGATGTCTTTTTCCGCAGCCCGGAGGAGAATGAACTGGTTTGAGGAGTTTCCCAGGGTGAAGATGAGGGTGGCCAGGAGGAAAATCTTCAACCGCAGGTCCAGGTCTCTCCAGAGGGCAAAACGCAGCGGGCGAGAAGACCGGATTCCCTTTCCCGTTTCTGTGCTCAGGAAAAGCACAAGGACCCCAAGAACAGCCGGAACAAGGCTTACGAGGATGATGAAGCGAAAGGTGGGAATGTACCGGGAAAGGTCCAGGGCTTGAGTTCCTCTCTGGAATCGGGAAAGCAAAAGATAAGTGAAGATGATGCCCAGTGTGGCTCCCAGGGTGTCAAGAGTCCGGTGGAGACCAAAAGACCTCCCCTGGGTATCCTGGGTTGCAGATTCTGCAATCATGGCATCCCGCGGAGCGGTACGGATGCCCTTGCCAAAGCGGTCCACAACGCGCCCGGCAAAAATCATCGGCCATCCCGAAGCGAGGAAAAAGAGAGCCTTCCCGAAAGTTGAGAGGGCATAGCCAGATATTGCCAGGGGTTTTCTCTTTCCTACCCGATCGGCCAAAGCCCCCGAGAAGACCCGAAGAAGAGAGGCCAGCGACTCGGCCACTCCCTCAATGGCACCGAGGGCAAACACTCCTCCTCCCAGGGCCCGAAGGTACAGGGCGATGACGGGATAGACCATTTCGCTGCTCACATCGGTGAAGAGTGAGGCCAGCCCCGTGATGAGGATATTGCGGTGGAGTTTCCCGGCCATGTTGCCTCCCCCCTCCTTTGGAAGAGAATCTCTGCAGGAAGTGTACCACAAAATTTCTCTCTCACCCCTTGCAAAAGAACAGGAAACCGAGTAAAATACCACTTGCCCTGTTGGGCAAGCACCTTGACAAGTGAATACTGTCTGGGGAAAGCATCCTGCCAGAGTGCAAGGTTTGCGGTCAAGTTAGAAAGGGCACACGGTGGATGCCTTGGCGCCAGGAGGCGATGAAGGGCGTGGCTAACTGCGATAAGCCCCGGGTAGCTGTAAGCAAGCGATGATCCGGGGATTCCCGAATGGGGCAACCCACTGGGGCAAACCCCCAGTATCCTCCGCAAGGAGGAGGCGAACCGGGGGAACTGAAACATCTCAGTACCCCGAGGAAAAGAAAGCAACAGCGATTCCCCAAGTAGCGGCGAGCGAACGGGGAAGAGCCCAAACCCAGAGAGTGCCAAAGCCCCTGGGCGTTGCTCTCTGGGGGTAGCGGGACGGAGAAGGGCCAAGCCAGGGTGCGGCCAGAGAGTGACAAAGAAGCGTCCGAGCCGAAGAGGACTGGAAAGCCTCGCCAGAGAGGGTGATAGCCCCGTAGGCGAAGGACGGCTTCCTCTCGGTTCTCCGCTCCCAAGTACCACGGTCCACGCGGAATTCCGTGGGAATCCGGGAGGACCACCTCCTAAGGCTAAATACTCCCTGGCGACCGATAGTGCACCAGTACCGTGAGGGAAAGGTGAAAAGAACCCCGGAAGGGGAGTGAAAGAGAACCTGAAACCGTGTGTCCACAATACGTGGAAGGACCATGGAGGAGACGTAGTCTCTTCCGGTTCGACTGCGTGCCTTTTGGAGAATGAGCCGGCGAGTTACGGAGGCTGGCAAGGCTAAGCACCTGAGGTGCGGAGCCGGAGGGAAACCGAGTCCGAACAGGGCGCAGAGTCAGTCTCCGTAGACCCGAAGCCAGGTGATCTACCCATGGCCAGGGTGAAGTGGGGATAACACCTCATGGAGGCCCGAACCGGTGTGGGTTGCAAACCGCTCGGATGAGCTGTGGGTAGGGGTGAAAGGCCAATCAAACCTGGAGATAGCTGGTTCTCCCCGAAATAGCTTTAGGGCTAGCCTCCGGTGGTGAGGAGAGGGGGTAGAGCACTGGATGGGCTAGGGGGCTTACCCGCCTACCAAACCCAACCAAACTCCGAATACCTCTCCTTGGAGCCGGGGAGTCAGACCGCGGGGGATAAGCTCCGTGGTCAAAAGGGGAACAGCCCAGACCGCCAGCTAAGGCCCCCAAATGCAGGCTAAGTGGGAAAGGTGGTGGCGTTGCTGAGACAGCCAGGAGGTTGGCTTAGAAGCAGCCATCCTTTAAAAAGTGCGTAATAGCTTACTGGTCTAGCGACGCTGCGCCGAAAAATTCTCGGGGCTCAAGCCTGCTGCCGAAGCTGCGGAACAGGAAGAACTCTGTTCTTCCTGTTGGTAGGGGAGCGTTGGGTAGGCCGTTGAAGCGGGACCGTGAGGACCCGTGGAGGTATCCCAAGTGAGAATGCCGGCATGAGTAGCGATAAAGAGGGTGAGAATCCCTCTCGCCGTAAGCCTAAGGTTTCCTGAGGAAGGTTCGTCCTCTCAGGGTAAGTCGGATCCTAAGCCGAGGCCGAAAGGCGTAGGTGATGGGCAGCCGGTTGATATTCCGGCACTACCTGCCACCGTTTGAGGATGGGGGGACGGCAGGAGGGTAGGCGAGCAGCCTGGAGGAATAGGCTGTCTAAGCCCGTAGGCGGAGGGAGGAGGCAAATCCCCTCCCTCGCAAACGCCGAGAGGTGATGGGGAGCCCCTACGGGGGCGAACTCGCTGATCCCCCACTGCCGAGAAAAGCCTCTAACGATGGGCGGCAGGTATCCGTACCGCAAACCGACACTGGTAGGTGGGATGAGTATTCTCAGGCGCGCGAGTGATCCCCCGTTAAGGAACTCGGCAATCTGACCCCGTAACTTCGGGAGAAGGGGTGCCCCGCTAAGGTGAGAAGCCCTGCGCTTCGAGCCTGAGGGGGTCGCAGGAAATCGGCCCTGGCGACTGTTTACTAAAAACACAGGGCTCTGCTAAGCCGTAAGGCGACGTATAGGGCCTGACGCCTGCCCAGTGCTGGAAG
>APCU01000141.1 GCA_000347575.1 Candidatus Caldatribacterium saccharofermentans OP9-77CS
GAGGTTGGGGCAGCGGGCGCTCTCGCAGACCGTATGGAGGGAAAGACTGCGAAGGAGCCTCTCGACCCTTTCCCACTCTTCCTGCGGCGGAAACCGCCGTCGAATCCAGGGAGGAAGGCTACTCATGGCTCTCCTCCATGGCAAAACCAAAGACCTCTCCGAACTTTTGTGCAAGAAGGTACTTCATCTTCCGGAAATCGTCCTGCCCGAAATTTCTCCCCAGAACTTCCTGAAGGGCTGTCACCCCGAAACCCCGTATGCCACAGGGAACGATGTACCCGAAGGGCCCAAGGTCCGGGGCAATGTTCAGCGCAAATCCATGATACGTCACCCAGCGCCGCACGGCAACCCCAATGGCGGCAATTTTTCTCGGTCCATCCCTTTCCACCCACACCCCCGTGTACGGAGGGAAACGAAAGGCCGAAACCCCAAAATGAGCGAGAAACCGGATGAGCACTTCCTCTAGGGACCGCAAGAAAGCGTGAACGTCCTTCTTCCAGAACCGGAGGTTCACCAGAGGGTACCCCACAATCTGCCCCGGACCGTGGTAGGTCACATCACCCCCCCGTTCAACCTCGTACACCTCAATGCCCCGTTTTTTGAGGGCCTCCTCCGAAAGGAGAAGGTGTTCCTTTTTCGCACCCCGTCCCAGGGTCACCACCGGGGGGTGTTCGAGAAGAAGAAAAACCCCGGGACGGTTTTCCTCGGCAATCCTCTCCACCAGGGCCCTCTGGAGAAGAAGGGCCTCCCCATAGGGCATCTCAGCAAACACCTGATAAGGAAAACGAACGCTTTTCACGGGAATATTCCTCACGCTCTCTGGTTTTCACAGGTAGAAAGGAGGGAGAGGCATGCGCACCAAAGAGGAAATTGCCCGGGCACTCCAGAATTTCTCATACCTCAAGGAACCCATTATGACCTTCTTTGTCACCTGCGATCTCTGCGGCAGAGATGCCGACTGGCACATTTCTCTTGGTCTTGACCACGAGTTCAATCTCTGTTACCTCTGCATGAGGGCCATCGAAGAGCACATCCAGTCCCTTGCCCAGTACCAGCGCGTGTAGTTCATGTCCTCTTGAGCACGCTCTGACGATACCGCTCAGCCTCAAGCCCGAGGAGTTCCTCCTGTTCTTCCCGACTCAGAACCCGGGGACTTCCGAAAAGCCGGGCGATGGTTGTAATCTTTGCCGCCTCTTCAAGGATCTGTGCCCGGTAAAAGGCCTCTTTCAGGGTCGCACCCACCGTGATGGCCCCGTGGTTCAACAAAACCACGGCTTCGGCATTCTGTACCGCCTCTTTCACCGCCTGGGCAAGCCGTTCCGTACAGGGGAGGATGTACGGGAGAGTTGCTACTCGCTTAATGAGCGCGACAAAATCCGGGAACATCGGTTCAATACTCCCCCCACCACTCGTCACCCCGATGACGAAGGGCGGGTGCACGTGGACTACCGCATTCACGTCCTCCCGGGCAAGGTAAATTGCCCGGTGCATGGCTACTTCAGATGATGGTCGACCCTCACTAAGGACCGCTCCGCTTCCAAGGTCCACAGCCACATAGTCTTCGGGTAACACCTCTTCAAAAGAGAGACCACTCGGGGAAATGAGCATTTTCTCTGCGCAGCGAGCGCTGATGTTCCCACCCGGGCCCACAGCCAGACCGCTTCCAAGGATTCGCCGACCGAAGTTTGCAAGTTCTTCCCGGAGTCTTTTCTCGTCCATAGTCTTCCCTTCTCTCTGAGCCTTTTTATTATACTGCAAAAAACCGGGGCTCAGATGCGCCGTGCTCCGTTTTCTGAAGGGTGTTCCCGAACCATGGTCAGGAATTCCCGGGCAAGTAAGGGGTCAAACACCCGGCCACTCTCCCTCTGAATGTGCGCCACAGCCTGAGCAAAAGGTTGCTCCAGGAAGGCCGTGCAGAGGGCAACAATCCTCGAGAGAAGGGGGATTTCCTCCCCCCGGAGCCCCCGGGGAACACCCTCCCCATTCCACCACTCGTGGTGCGCGAGAATAGCCTCAGAAAGAGGGGCAAGACGGGGGATGTTGCTTGCAATGAAGTACCCGGATTCCACATGACGGCGAAGAAAGGCCTCCTGGTCAAGTCCCGGCCATTCTCCCCGGCGGGCAAGGGGAATCACGCCGACCTCATGGAAGCGAGCAAGGAGGATGAGCTGTTCCCTCTGAGATTCGGAAAGCCAGAGTCTTCTGGCAAAGCGAAGTGCAAGTTTCTCCATTTCCTCGAGATAGCGTTTTCCAAGGAGTTCCTCAAGGAACGTCTCAAAGGATTGAAGAACCCCTTCGTAGAAGCGTTCCCGTCCGGCAAGCTTTGCCTGGTACATACGTTCCTCGGCTTCCCGAACAACGTCCTCAAGGCTTTGGGAAAGGTCTTCTCTTGTTGCCCATCCCAGAGCAATGCCCACGGGGAGAACCGAGGTTTTCTCTTTGAGCTTCTCTTGAATCCTCGCACATATCTCCGAGGCCACCGTGGCATCCGCCTTTGGCAGAATCACCGCAAACTCGTCTCCACCCCAGCGAGCCACAACGTCCTCCTTCCGGCAACTTGCGCGGAAAGCCTCGGCCACCATCTGCAAAAGACGATCTCCCTCAGCGTGCCCAAAGGCGTCGTTGACAATCTTCAGACCGTTNACGTCACCCACGATGAGGCTTAGGGGAAGGACGCGGGTGGTGTTCAGACGGACGAGTTCTTCCTCAAAGTACGCCCGGTTGTAGAGGCCGGTAAGGACATCCCGGAAGCTCGCAAGACGCACCGCCTCTTCGGCCCGTTTCCGTTCGGTCACATCCCGAACCGTCACCACAATACCCTGGACGAGGGGGTGCGCAAGAAGAACCCGGCCAATGGCCTCCATCACCCGCCACTCGCCGCTACGGTGTTTCAGGCGGAACTCCACCCGCCGCACTTCACCCTCTTCCCCCTGGAGGAAGAGGTGCTGGACCTGTCTTGCATCCTCAGGATGGAGGAAGGAAAGGGCCAGAGCGCCATGGAGCTCTTCGGGAGTATACCCGGTGACGTTCCCCACTGAAGAAGTGGCGAAACGAACTCCTCCCNTCTCGCTCAAGAACGAGCACNGCNTCGGAGCTATACTCAAGGAGAACCCGGTAGTACATCTCGCTTTTCCGGACGCTTTCCCGGGCAAGGATTTCCTCTGTCACATCTTCGAGCGTTCCCTCATACACTTCATCCCTCACAAGGTGAGCATTCTCCCGCAAAAAGCGCAACGTCCCTGTCTTCGTCCTCCAGGTGGTCACCACACCCCGAATGACTCTGTCTCGCTTCAGGAGTTCCTCAAAAGAGGAGAGGGTGAGGATGGCATCCTGGCGGAAGAAAGCAAGACCGAGTTTCCGCAGCTCTTCAAGCGTCTGGCATTCCACAATCTCAAGCATGCGGGGGATTGGCCTGGAGCACTTCCCCACCGAGGCGCGCCTGGTACACTCCCACCGGGACTCCCTCAAAAAGCCTCCGGAAGCGGGCCTCGCTCTCCTCAAGGCTCCTACTCCGGGCAACGACTTCCTCAAGGAGGGTATTGACCGCGCCCCCAAGAAGGGTCACCTCGTCTTTTCCCTGCGTCTCTACCCGAAGGGTGAAATCCCTGCTCTCCCACACCTTCCGGAGAAACGCAGCAAGGCGGAGAATCCGCCGAACCACAACCCCTTCAAGGAGAAAAAGAAGAAGTACAAGAACAGCGACGCTCCCTGCCACATGAGCCCGCCTAAGAAAGGCTGCCACCCTCTGCCCTCGCTCTGCAAAACTCTGGAAATACGGAAAAGTCAGACTCGTTCCCCCGTTCCCGATAACGTAAGGAATGGGGACACTCACCAGCACCCGGAACGGCGCAACCTCCTGCACCGTGAAGGTCTCCGGGAGAGACGAGTCCAGGGCACTGAGCTTCACCGAAGACCCAAAAAGATCCGAGAGGTGCGCGAGGAAATGCTCGTCGACCTTTCGAGCCATGACGAGGAACCCCCGGGGAGGGCCGGAGAGGTTACTCCGGAGGATCCAGGAAAGGGCGAAAAACCAGGTTTCCTTCCCCACGGAAAAGAACCCGCTCTTCCGGTCGAGGAGATACCCCCGGGATAGA
>APCU01000142.1 GCA_000347575.1 Candidatus Caldatribacterium saccharofermentans OP9-77CS
TGAGGAGCACGAGGTTCTCAAGGTGTGCCACCGGATTCTCGTCATGCGGGAGGGAAGAATTGTTCGGGAATACCGGCCCTCTGAAGTTACGGAGGAAGCCCTCCGGCAGGAAATCGTAGGATAGGAGCGATGGCCTTGCTTGGGCGAATTGCACGGAGCACCGAGGTATACCTTGTTGGTGTTCTTCTTGTCCTTTCAGTTGTACTCTTTCTCCTCAACCCGAAGTTCGCAACCCTCGAGAATATCTTCGACGTGCTGCGGAATAACTCCTTTCTGGGCATTGTGGCCCTGGGGGAGCTCGTCGTTTTGATTTCCGGGGGTATTGATGTTTCCTTCACCGCCATTGCCACGGTGGCCCAGTACGTCATGGGGGTGCTCATCACCCGGTACGCTATAGAGAGCGTGTTCCTGGCTTTCCTCATCCCCATTCCCATCGGCATTGCCCTGGGAGCCTTCAACGCCTTTCTGGTGAACCGGACACGGGTGCATCCCGTCATCATCACCATCTCGAACCTCAACGTTTTCTATGGTCTTTTGATGGTGATAAGTAAAGGGAAGTGGATTTACGGTTTCCTGCACCTTTCCGGGATTTCGCCCGCTTGAAGGTGCTGACGCTTGTTTCGGAAAAGGGCGTGGATTACGGGCTCTCGATTTTCACGGTGGTGTGGTTCCTCGTTGCCGTTGTCACCTGGCTTATGCTGCGATACCTCCCCATTGGCCGCAAGGTCTACGCTCTGGGGGGAAACAGCGAAGCCGCCCGAAGGGCCGGTTTTGACATCTTCCGCATCCAGCTTTTTGTGTACTGCTATATCGGCTTTCTCTCCGGGCTTGCTGGTTTTGTCCATGCTGAACTCAACCAGATGATTCAGCCCAATGCTATCGTGGGGAGGGAGCTTGACGTTTTGGCAGCGGCAATTCTCGGTGGTGCCAGTGTCTTTGGGGGTGCCGGGTCACCCCTTGGAGTGGTTCTCGGGGTGCTCTTCATCGCCTTCATTAAAAACGGCCTCATCCTCATGAAGGCTTCGGCTTACTGGCACCAGGTCATCATGGGGTTCATCATCGTCCTTGCGGCGACCCTCAGTGCCTACCAGCAGAATCTTGAGCGGAAGCGGAGAAGAGGCGTATGAAACGTCCACGAGGAAGACGGGAAACGCAGTCTCTGATTCTCGCCGTAGTGGTGGTGTTCCTCCTTGTCCTTCTTGGGATACTCACAAAAGGAAGACTCCTTGCTCCCGATAGCCTCCAGTCCATTGCCTTCCAGCTCCCTCTTCTTGGTATCCTCACCCTTGCGCAGATGACGCCCATGCTCACAGGGGGTATTGACCTTTCCATTATCGCCACGGCAAACCTCTGTGGGGTTGTGGCGGCAATTGCCATGACCCGGGGGAACGTTCCCCCTCTGGGAGCTATGGTTTTTGGTTTAGCCATGGCGCTTTCTTTTGGGGTTTTCAAGGGCCTCCTCATTGCCTGGGTTTCCGTCCCGGCTATCATCGCCACCCTGGGTTTCATGATTTTCATCCGTGGGGTTTCTCTGGTCCTCACAAAGGGCTATGTCATTGCCGGATTTCCCGGGAGCTTCCTCTTCCTTGGGAACGGGACACTTTTTGGGATTCCCATGCCCTTTGTGGTCTTTTTCCTCTGCGCGGTGTTCCTCTTTGTGCTTTTGGCTCGAACCCGTTTTGGGACCTATGTGTACCTCCTTGGGTCAAACCCTGTGGCCACGCTCTTTGCCGGGGTGAACAATGGCCTGGTTCTTTTTGCTACCTATCTCCTTTCGAGCTTTCTCGCCGGTGTGGCAGGGCTTGTGATGATTGCCCGCTTCAACGCCGCCCAGGCTGATTACGGCGAGTACTATCTCCTCCTCACCGTTTTGGCCTGTGTTCTCGGTGGTGTGGACCCTGCAGGAGGCTTTGGCCGCATCCCCGGGGTTGTGGTGTCCATTGCCGTCCTCCAGGTTGTGGCCACCGGCTTCAACCTCCTGGGCCTCAGCTCACACCTTGCCAGTGCCCTGTGGGGACTGATTCTCCTTGGGGTTATTGCCATCAACCGGATGATCGGGGGTGTGGAAACGTAGCTGTGGGAAATGCTTCACAAGCCCCCGCGTGATGAGCACCACAAGGAGAAAGGCGACCACAACTTCCGGCAGCCCGTGCGTTACGGCAATCCCCAGGGCAACTTTCGGGGGGAGGTATCCCCGCAAGACGGCAAGACCGAGAACCCCTCCGGTGTTGGTGAGTGTTCCGACAATAGCTGCAATACCGCTACTTCTTGTCGCTTTGAAGGCAAAAGCGGCGCATACCCCGATGAGGATTCTCGGGACGATGGCGATGAGGGGGTCGCGGAGAAAGGGGACTGCCGTGGTGAAAAAGCTGTAAAGCCCGAAAATACCCCCCACGAACGCCCCTACAAGGGGCCCCTCAAGAACCCCGGCAAGGATAGCGGGGATGTGCATGATGGTAGCCCGACCAGCAGGAGTGGGGACAGGAACAAAACCCAGTCCCGTGGCGCCAAGGACGATGGCAATGGCAGCAAGAAGGGCGGAAACAACGATGTCCTTTGTCTTCAATGTCTTCACCTCCGTTCCAGTTCCCTTTTGGGATACCAGACGAAGCACAGAATACAAAACTAAAGGTCCGGAAACCTTCCGGCCTCTTTTCATTTTCCATTATAACCGAAATACCCGGGGTTGTGGTAGAATAGGACACAACCTCGAAGGGGGTATCCAGTGGCCGTCCTTCTTGTTGAGGACCTCCACAAATCCTATGGTCCGGTTCAGGCGGTTCGGGGCGTGAGTTTCACCGTTGCAGCAGGGGAGGTTTTCGGCCTTCTTGGTCCCAATGGAGCGGGGAAGACCACAACGGTTGAGACGGTTATCGGGCTTTTGCGTCGTGACCGGGGAAAGGTTTTGCTCTTTGGTCTTGACCCTGAAAAGGACCCGTTGTCCGTCAAGTCCCGCATCGGCGTTCAGCTCCAGACCGTTCATCTCTTCCCGCGCCTGACGGTTTTTGAAACCCTCAGGCTCTTTGGTTCTTTTTACCCGAAAAGCAGGTCTCCTGAAGAGCTCCTTGCACTTTTGGGGTTGACCGATAAGGCCCGATCCCCGGTGGAGAAACTCAGCGGTGGGCAGCTCAAGCGCCTGAGTGTTGCCCTGGCCCTCGTGGGGGATGGGGAGGCGCTCTTCCTTGATGAACCGACGTCAGGGCTTGATCCTCAATCCCGGCGTGGGCTCTGGGAGGTTATCGAGCGGCTGCGAGAGGAGGGGAAGACCGTTTTTCTCACCACGCACTATCTCGATGAGGCGGAGCGCCTCTGTGACCGGGTGGCCATTATGGACGAGGGACGGATCATCGCCCTTGGAAGACCGAAGGACCTCATCGCCGAGCACTTCCGGGAGAAAGCCCTGGAAATCCCCCTTGCCGGGCTGGATGACGTCACGTTTTTTGAGGATCTCCCCGGGGTGACGCGAATACAGAGGGATGAAGACGTGGTTACCCTCTACACCCAGGACCTTGCGCAGACCTTTCTGGCTCTCAGCCGGCTCTCAGAGGCTCGGGGGATTTCCCTGCGGAACGTGGTCGTTCGGGAGGCAACCCTTGAGGACGTCTTCCTGCGCCTTACAGGGAGGAGGATTCGGGATTGAAGGTGTTCTGGTTTTTCCTTGTGGCACACAGCAAGAATACGTTCCGTGACCGGATGACGCTTTTTTGGTTTTTTGGTTTCCCGGTTCTTTTTGTGTTTCTTTTTGGCCTCATTTTCGGCAATGCCGGGAGTTCCTGGGATGTGCGGCTTGGAGTGGTGGAGGACGCCCGTCTGTCCTTTGTGCTTTCGGTTTTTGGGAATGTGAAAGGGGTGGAGCTTTCCCGGGGTTCCCAGGAGGAGGAACTCGAGGCTTTGAGAAAGGGACAGCGTGACGTCGTTGTTGCGTTCGAGGAAGGGAATATTGTCCTTCTGGCTCCACCGCAGCATGCCGAGAAAGCCCAGTTCCTTTCGGGAGTGCTGCGGGGTGTGCTCCTTGAAGAGGAGCTGAAACGCCACGGTCTGCT
>APCU01000143.1 GCA_000347575.1 Candidatus Caldatribacterium saccharofermentans OP9-77CS
TTGGAGCAGATCTGCCCACAAGCTTCCCAGACTTCCAGAAGGGCAGCCTTCACATCTGGGGTGTAGATCCGTGGCCTTCCCCGGCGGTCGAGGTGCTTCGGCTTTCTTCCGTTGCGAAGAAGCCTGATGGCGGACTTTCGGTGGTAACCGGTTAGGGCCACGAATTCGTTCAGAATCAAAGTTTTCTCTTTCCGACTGGCGCGAAGATACCTGGGCCGCCAGGATTCCACAAGCTCGGCTATACTGGCTTGGGTCATCGGTTCCTCCTTCTTTCGGTAACCCAGTTTATGAGGAATCGATGACCCCTTCGGTAACAATTTCAATGATGCAACTCGGGAGGTTGACGGCGAAGTATCCGTCCCGGTAGGATTAAGTGGACTGCCCGGTAGCTCAGTAGGTAGAGCGGCCGGCTGTTAACCGGCGGGCCGAGGGTTCGAGTCCCTCCCGGGCAGCTAGGGTCCGTAGCTCAGGTGGTTAGAGCGCACGCCTGATAAGCGTGAGGTCCCTGGTTCGACTCCAGGCGGGCCCATTTTTTTATGCAAAGCTCAACCCCCTCAGATCCGGTAAAAACCGCGTCAGCCAGGGGGCGGAGTTCCTCGTGTTTGCCCAGTCCTGTAAGAACTCCTAACGTAGCCCGACAGCCGGCGGCGCGGCCGGCCTGAAGGTCCATAGCCGTGTCCCCCAATACGACCCCTCCCTTCGGGGAAACCCCAAGGAGCGCGCAGGCCTTCAAAATAGGATCCGGAGCGGGTTTCCTTAGGGAACATACGTCAAGGCCTACAACCGCGTCCACGAGTTCCTCCCACCCCAAAGCGCGGAAATGTTGACATGCCGCGGAAGCCAAATCGTGGGTCACCACCCCTACCCTCCCTCCCGCCTTTTTGATCGCTTTGAGCGTTTCTTCCGCGCCGGGCGTGGGTTTGATATAACGCACAAAAGGGAAGTCTTCATCGACCTCTGCAAAGACCTTCTTCACCAGAGCCAGAAGATTGTCCGGCGTTTCTCTCAGCATCTCCGCGAGGAAACGGGCTGTAGCTTCTTCCGCTTCCGGCCGGGGAAGGGGGATGATCCCCCCAATTTCCGGGCTGGCCGCGATTCACCCCCATGAATTGAGCTAGCGAAGCGGCTTGCTTTTGCGATAGCCCTAAGGCGGAGCTTAGGCGACGCGCCCGCTCGGCCATCACGGAAAACCAGTGGTCAAAGGTAATCAGTGTTCCGTCCTTATCGAAAAGGAAAGCTTCGCCTTGGAAAGATCGTCCATTGGCCCAAAACCTCACCAACATAGACACAAATCTACGCTTTTTCTCTTCCAGCCGCAACGAAGTGGAGCACATTACGGACAAATGCGAGGGGCTGGAGGCGCGCAAGTTCTAAGGAAACCTGAGCCCCCTGGGTAAAGTGGGCGGCGATGAAAACTTCCCTTTTGGTTTTCCTTGGGCTCCTGGCGGTCTTCCTTTTGAGCTTGGCTTTCCTGGCGCAGGCCCCAAGTCCCCAGGAGATCCCCAATCCCAAAATAGTGACGCAGGGCGAGGATGTGGAGCCCCATCCTCCCAAGAGCTCATTTTACGGAAAAAGGGGTGTCTATCTTACAGCCTATGCCGCGGCGAATTCCGCGAAGCTCAACGAAATTCTTGCCCAAAGCGCCCGATTTGGCCTGAACGCCATAGTGATCGACGTCAAGAACAACGAAGGCGAGGTGTGCTACCCTTCCCAGGTTCCGAAGGCCCGGGCCATAGGAGCGGTGCGGCCGGTGCTCGATTTAGCGCGGCTAGTCCAGGAATTGCATCAGCGCGGATTCTATGTGATCGCAAGGCAGGTGATCTTTTACGATCCTATTTTGGCCAAGCACTTTGGGGTTCCCACCTCGCCCTGGGTTCTTCCCACCGAGGCGGAGGCGGTGAGCTACAACCTTGCCATCGCTCAGGAAGTGGAGGGGCTAGGTGTGGATGAAATTCAGTTCGACTACATTCGCTTTCCCGATCACGGTCCTATTGGTCCAGATTATTCAGCCCGCTGCCGGGCGGTGGAGGCCTTTCTTTCTAAGGCCAAAAGCGTTCTTTTCGTGCCCATTTCCGTGGATGTGTACGGGAGGGTGATGTGGCCCTGGAATGCCCAGAAAATCGATCCGATAGGGCAGCATCTTGAGGGCATTGCGCGGATTGTGGATGTGGTCTCGCCCATGCTTTATCCCTCTCACTTTGTGGAACCGGAGCTCAAGGCCGATCCCTATGGCACGGTTTTACGCACGATGAGGCATGGGAAGGCTCGCGTTGAGGTGCCTTTGCGTCCTTATCTGCAGGCGTTCTCCATGGCGATTCCTACGGGAATGAGCCTTCCCGAGTACATCCTAGCTCAGATTAAAGCCGCCGAAGAAAGCGGGGCCGACGGTTATCTTTTCTGGAACCCAAGGGCCGATTACTCTAGTCTTTGGGAAGCCTTAAATTTGGCCCAAAAGGAGCGCGGGCCGTAAAATGAAGCTAAAGGGGGCGGGATGCGCGGGATTCTCGTGATATTTCTTGCTCTTTTTGCGGGGTTAGGAAGTGCCCAGCTCTATCCGCAAAGTTTCACCTGCACCGGAGAAACGCGGGGTGACTTGTGTTGGCTTTCGGACGCCAGGATGTACGCCGTTGCCCGCTGGCATTTTACGAACGTGCGCTTTGGGGAATGGACATTGGTTCTTGAGGGAGAAGGACACGATCCCTGTGCCACCTGCAGCGTAGGCCGGGATATTACTGTGCAAGTTTTTTGGCGTGAATCCCCTGATCAGCCGTGGAATTGGACCTTTGTTGTGCTTCAAAACGTGGTCCCGGAAACGGGGCCCTTGGGGTACAAAGTGCGGGCGGAGCTGCCCTTGAAGCTTTATGGGCCGGAGCTTTGGGTTTTGGTCCGCCGGGCTGTCCTTTGCGATCCTTATCCCGGCTTTTCTTGGAATTCCGCGTATCTTTTGGCGCCCAAGCTCCCGGAGATTCCGCCCCCTCCTCCCTTTGTGCCGGAAGTTCCGCCTCCACCCCCTCCACTCCCTCCTCTGCCTCCTGTTACCAAATGCCAAATCGGGCCTTTGTTCGCCTGTGAGCCGAGTGGACTTCCCGTAGAATGCGTTCCGGAAGGTGTTAATTTGGCTACCGTAGCGCGAGGAAAGCTTTTGGATACCTATGGCCCGGGGGATGCCCAAGCCCTAGAGATCGGGCACTACGAGGGCGAAATTTTCGAGGGAGATTATCAGGATTGGTACAAATTTGCTGTGCCCAAAGGGGAGGCGCGCCTCGTTCACTTTGGGGTGAGCCCAGGCTTAAACGTGGACCTCTACCTTATCCATGATCCCTGTGGCACGAACCTCGGTGTTTGTCTTAATGTAGAAAACGAGGCTGTCCTTTATGCGCCATGTCAAGCGGGCGTGGAATGCGTGACCCTCCCCGATGGGCCCACGGAATGTTTCCGGGGTTCCACGTGCGGATTTTTTATCCGCGTGGTTCACAAAAGCGGATCTGGCACCTATTTCCTTTCCATTTTGCCAGCGGAAATAAAGCCTTAGGTGATTCTGATCGGGCTTGACCTAGCTTGGTCCTCCGCCAATCCTTCGGCGGCGGTGGCCTTGGCTTGGGATGGCCGCCAAGCTCGNNCCTTCCTTTGGGCGGACCGCCTCTTTTCCAACGAGGAAATTTTGGGATTCATTGGGAAAGTGGCCCCAACGGGGCCAGCCCTTTTAGCGGTGGATGCGCCCCTTTTNGTTCCCAATGAAAGCGGGATGCGGCCCTGTGATCGGGAGCTTTCGCGGTTTTATCGGAGGGCCAAAGCCATGGCTTACCCAGCTAATCGCCGTCGGGTTACCCGGGGCGAGGAATTGGTCTCGGCGCTAGCCCGCCTTGGCTTTTCCCACCACGCTGAGGTGGGGGCGCAAAAGCCCGTGCGCCAAGTGGTAGAGGTCTTTCCCCATCCCGCGATGGTGGAACTCTTTGGCCTTCCCGAAATCCTTCAGTACAAAGCCCGGCCTGGCCGCTCCCTCG
>APCU01000144.1 GCA_000347575.1 Candidatus Caldatribacterium saccharofermentans OP9-77CS
AGTGACAAGGGAGAGGGCGAAACGACGAGCTCGCGGTGACACCTTTCCTTTGTCACTGCGAGGAGCGAAGCGACGAAGCAGCCTCATACCCTGGGAAAAGGAGATACGACCTTACAGCATGCGAGGAATCTTAGCAATATCGGAAAGGCTCTTCACCGCAAGGGGAAGCGCTGTTCTTGCGCTTTTTGATAGACAAGAAGAAGCTCCCGAATCCCTTCTTCAAGAGAAACCGCAGGAGTCCATCCGGCTTCTTTGAGCTTGGTAACATCAAGACCAAGGATTTTTGGTTTTCGCCCTGGTGAGGAGGGAAAGGTTCGAAGTGCCGGGACCTTAAGACCGAGCTTTTTGCAAAGCTCCTGATAGAGGCTGGCCAGAGAAAGAACGCTGAGCGGGTTTCCGCTCCCGACGTTGTAAATATCATTCCAGCAATGGTTCCTTGCTGGATGGAGGAAGAACTCGATGGAAGCAACAGCATCCCGGATATGAAGAAGGTCTACCACATCCTCCCCGTTGTGGTACACCGGAAGAAAAACGCCACTGACGGCGTAACGGGCAAACCGGTGAGGCAGTTCTTCCTCGCGCATAAAAATTCCGAAACCATAAAGCCTCGAAAAGCGGAGAATGAGGAACTGCATACCCTTTTGCCGGGCTTCTCGTACTATGAGTTCGCCACGGTACTTCGTCCGACCGTACACAGTATCAGGATGCGGCGTACAATCCTCACGGTAAGGACGCTGGTCTTCTGCCCCGTACACGGCCTGGCTGGAGCAGTAGAGTATCCGCTTCGCCCCAGATTGCAGCGCGGCTTCAAGGAGTTTTCTCGTGCCGCAGACATTAACCTGCTCTGCCTCGTCAGGATGGCTTTCGCAGAATTCTATTCCTCGCACTGCCGCCGCATGGACGACGACATCTGCATCCTCAAGATACACCCTGTACGTTGCGGGGTCATTCAGGTCACCCACAACGTACTGCACTATCGTTCCCTCCGGAAGAACCCCCCTGAGAAATGACAGCTTTTCACGGGTACGCACAAGACAGATGACCTTCGCAACATCAGGACTTCGCGACAGCGCAAGGACAAGGTTACTTCCTAAGTATCCGCTTGCGCCGGTTAGGAACACCTTCATACACCCAGTTCTCTCCTTTTGCCAAGGGTCTCTATCGACTCCCGGCTGATTATGCATTCGTCGACGAACCGGAGTGCAATCTTCGTCGTATCAGGACGAAGCGAGGACTGAATCGTGCTGGGTTCTTCTCCCTCAAGGTAGCGAATGACCGCCTCACATTCGCGGAATCCAAGAAGCGTTCTCACTCCCGTTATGCCGGTGAATCGGGGATTCACCTCAAAAGCAACAAAGCCTCGACGGGTAATCTTCCCCTGAATATTCAGGGGACCAAAGAGGCCGAGGTCACAGAAAGCCTCGGCAACCTTTAAAGCGACGTATTCTACCTCGGGAATGCTCCGCGGTTCTACTCTCATCGGTATACCGCTTTTGAGGACGTTTTCGCTTACGAATATTCCCAGAGTCTCTCCACGCAGGCCTTTGAGAACCTGAATAGATATCTCGTGTTCCTGTCGAAGCTCCCAGGAAGCGAAAACATCTTCCGGAGTAACCCGTTCCTTACCCCACTGCACCGGGATAAGGTACTCCTGGAACATGTATCGTTTAACATCCTGTAGAGCATGGAGATCTTCACGCGAGAATAGCACCCTTACTCCTGAAGATCCTGAGCCATCCAGGGGCTTTGCGATCACAGGAAAACCTCGCCTTTCAACCAACGCCTCGAGGGAATCGTAAAGAGCAGTTTCGGCAAAGGGCAGATTTCGCTCTCTAAAGAATTCGTAAGTTCGCAACTTGTCCCGGCACACCTGAACACAGGACTCATCAGATACAATGACCTGGCAACCAAGCCTGTGAAGGAGGTCCTTTTTCATCCTCGCTAAAGGCAGAAGCTCCGGGTCAGACCCGGGAAAGAGATACGCTATGTGCTCTCTCGAGCAAATTTCAAATATCCTCGACGTGTATTCCTCTTCTCCAGCCCGGGGAACAAGATAAGCCCTATCGCAAAAAGAAAATCCAGCGCAAAAGGGGTGAACGTCAGTCCCCACGAGGAAAGTGTCAAGGCCAGATAATCGCAGGGCCTTCAGGATAGCCTGCCCAACGCCTCCACCAACTGCAGTGACAAGAACTTGCCGTTTCCGCAGCTTATTCATAAGCGTCTGTCTTCTCATATTACAGGTTGCCAAACAGGAGTCAACGCTGAATCGGAGGGGACAGCATCAACCCGCGAGAGCTTCTTTCTCCAGGTTGTGGACCGGTCCCTCACCACATCAAGGCTGACGGTGTACCCCCGATTTTGAAGGACGACGTCCTTTTCGGCCTTCTGGCAGGAGAACTCTACAGCCCTCTTGAGAGAGCCAGGGCTTCCAGGGAAAGCCAGCCTTTCTTTTTCCTGAAATCAATTCAGCCATCGAGGCCGGAGCTTATCCCCAGGACCTCAGCCCCAGGTTGTTTGGTAAATCGCCGGTTTCTACACACCCTCTCTTTCAGATTCCCGGGCAGACGTTCCATCAGGGCGATATGTGGGGACAAGAGCCCGAAGGGCCTGCCGAATAGAATCGCCATCGTAGCTTTGAGCAGCCGCAAGAAGCTGGGCAATACCCCTCTCGAGCTCCTCATCGGACGGAACGGGTGTCCGAGCAATGAAGATTTTCTCATGGCGGGAGGCCACAACCCCTTCCTCAGCACTCAGGATTTCTTCAAAAAGCTTTTCCCCAGGACGAATCCCAACGTACTCGATTTGTATATCCCTGTCAGGCTCAAAACCTGAAAGGCGAATAAGGTCTCTGGCCAGGTCAACAATCCGGACCGGCTCTCCCATATCAAGGACATAAACCACCCCGTTCTCCCCCAGACCTGCAGCCTGCAGGACAAGCTGAACCGCCTCAGGGATAGTCATGAAGTACCGCCTCATATCGGGGTGGGTCACCGGTATCGGTTTTCCCTGCTGAATCAGTTTCTGGAAAAGAGGAACCACGCTCCCCCGACTTCCAAGGACGTTTCCAAAACGCACTGAAACAAAAATCTGACCAGGTCGGGCCTTTTGGGCCGCCTGCTGCACAAGGTACTCTGCCACTCTCTTTGTGGCCCCCATGACCGAAACGGGGTTCACGGCTTTATCGGTGGAAATATTGACAAACCTCTCAACCTCATATTCAAGGGCGAGATCCACAAGGTTTTTCGTTCCCAGCACGTTGTTGAAGACTGCCTCGCTCGGGTTCAGCTCTGCAAGGGGAACGTGCTTGTGAGCCGCAGCATGGAATACAACCTGTGGCCTGTATTGGCAAAACACATGTTGAAGCCTGGGGTAATCCCTTATGTCTCCCAGGATAATGTGGTATTGCACATCGGGACATCTCAGCTTCAACTCCGTTTCGGTCTCAAACAGGCTGTTCTCGCCGTGCCCCAGAAGAAGAATCTCTTTGGGTGAAAATCGAGCGACCTGGAAAACAATCTCCCGACCTATAGACCCTCCGGCCCCAGTAACAAGAACAGTTCGATCCTTCAGATAATTTTTGACTTCTTCCAGGTTCAGGCGAACCGGCTCACGGCGGAGAAGGTCTTCAAGACTCACGTCACGGATGCGAGCAATGGAAACTTTCCCCGAAAGAATCTCGTAGATTCCAGGAATGATCCGGCAATGCACCCCTGAGTTCCTCGCCAGCTCCACCACTTTCCGCACGACTTCTCCGGGGGCCGACGGAATCGCAATCAGTACCTCATCAATACGATTTTCGTGCACCACCTGAGAGAGCTCATCCAGCCCACCAAGAACCGGAACACCAACAAGGGTATGACGCTGCTTTGCCTTATCGTCATCCAGAAACCCCACCGGCACAAGCCCTGCTTCTGGATGGCGTAGCATCTCCCGCACGATCGTGGTGCCGGCCTCTCCGGCGCCGACAACAAGCACCCTTTTCTTT
>APCU01000145.1 GCA_000347575.1 Candidatus Caldatribacterium saccharofermentans OP9-77CS
CGCCGTGATGAGCATGATGGGTGAAAAGCTCATGCCTTCGGCCTGCGAGGTAGATGTTGCCGGAGCCCTGAGCATGTACATCCTGCGTCTTGCGTCAAATCAGCCCTCAGCCCTTGTGGACTGGAACAACAATTTCGGTAACGATCCGGAAAAGTGCGTTCTCTTTCACTGTGGCAACTACCCACGTTCGATTTTTGCCACAATGGAAATGCGTTACGCCGATGTCATCGGGGCGACGGTGGGTATGGAGAATGCCTACGGGAGCTGCCGGGGGAATATTAAACCCGGACCCTTTACCTTCCTGCGCCTGTCGACTGACGACCTGAGAGGGAAAATCAAGGCCTATGTCGGCGAAGGCGAAATCACGCAGGATGTGGCGAAGACGTTTGGTGCCTGGGGAGTAGCCCGTGTTCCAAGGCTCCAGGACCTTCTCCAGTGCATCTGTAAGAACGGTTTCGAGCACCATGTGGCCATTAACCTTTCGCAGGTTGCTCAAGCAGTCCGGGAAGCGCTGGTCACCTACCTTGGCGTTGAGGTCTATCACCACTCTTGAGCCCTTTACGTTGGGAGGATGAAACATGGCTGAGTATCTCCTGGGTCTTGATTACGGGACTGGAGGGGGTAAAGCCTGCCTTATTGATGCCGAAGGTCGCGTGCTTGCTTATGCGTTTCGGGAATACCCCATCATTATCCAGCATCCTGGCTGGTCGGAGCACGATCCCCATCTGTACTGGAAGGTTGCCTGTGAGGTCCTCGGAGAGTGCATAGCGAAGTCCAAAGTGAATCCCCGCCAGATCCGGGGTATTGCAGTATCTTCGGCTTTGCCGAATCTCGTCATGGTTGATCGCGATGGCAACCCCGTTCATCTTGCCTATAACCTCATGGACCGGAGGGCCACAAAAGAGGTGGCCTGGCTGAAGAGCACCATTGGCGAAGAGCGGATGTTTGCCCTTACCGGAAACCCGGTGGATGACCATCCGATGCTTGTGAATCTCCTCTGGGAGAAGAACAATCGTCCTGAGTCTTTTCGGGAGGTTTTCCAGGCGCTTACCGTCGATGGGTTCATCAACTTCAAGTTCACGGGGAAGTTCACGGTTAACATCGGTTCTGCAGCGTTCTATGGGGTGGCCTGGGATATCCGCCGGCACAAGTTCAACGAAGATGTTCTTCATGAGATTGGTCTTTCGAAAGACCTCTTCCCTCCTGCCTTTTCCTGCGAGGATATCATCGGTGAGGTGACGGAAGAAGCCTCAAAGGCAACAGGTATCCCTCAAGGCACACCGGTGTGTGCCGGCGCTGTGGACTTCTGCGTGAGCTGTGTAGCAAGCGGCACTATCGCAGAGGGCGACGTGCAGATGAACCTGGGGACCTGTGGGAATTTCGGGATTGTGCACAAGACCACGGACTTTCTCCGGGAGATGCTGGTGTGCCCCCACGCGGTGGAATCCCGAACCACTTACGTCACCATCCCTACCACAACCACCGGTGGGCAACTTCTGCGCTACGTGAGGGATAACCTTGCACATTTTGAGATCGAGGTGGAGAAGATTCTCGGTGTGAGTGCCTATGACCTTCTGAATCTCGAGGCGGAAAAAGTCTCCCCAGGATGTGATGGCCTGCTTGCCCTGCCCTACTTCATGGGAGAGCGGAGCCCCCTCTGGGATCCTTACGCCCGGGGGGTGATCTTCGGCCTTTCGCTCTCACACACCAAGGGCCATATCGTACGGGCACTTATGGAATCGGTAGCCTATGCGCTGTACCATAACTTTGAAATTGTTCGGGATGCGGGGTGGAAAATCAATCTCCCCATCGTTTTCAACGAAGGTGGGGCGCGAAGCAGGCTCTGGCGGCAGATTATCACCGACGTCTTCAATGTGCCCACGGTATTTCTCAAAAACAGGGCAGGCGCTCCTTATGGGGGAGCGATTCTTGCCGGTGTAGCCTGTGGCGTCTTCCCGAATTTCGAGATAGCGAAAAAGCTTGCTGAATACGTAGACCCTCTTGAGCCTTCAAGCGAAAACCATAAACTCTACCGTGAGTACTACAGGCTCTACCGGAGGCTTTATGAACACCTCAAGGAGGACTTCCGGGAGCTTGCCCGCCTGAGGGAAGAGCATGTCCGGAGAGAGGAGGTCTCCTCGTGAAGCTCTCGTACAACATCCTGGTCTTTGGGAATGAACCGGTGGAGAAAAGCATTGCCCGTTTGAGCCGGTTTGGTTACGACGCCGTTGAGTTTGTGGGTGAACCAGACCTGTACGACCCGGCAGAGGTGCGGTCACTCCTTGCGAAGTACAACATTCGAGCCGGGTCCATCTGCAACATCTGGAAAAAAGACCGGGACTTCACCAGTGCGAATCCGGAAATTCGGGAAAACGCAAAAAGGTACACCAAAAGCACCATTGATCTTGCGGAGGCTATCGGTGCAGAAGTGGTGATTGTAGCTCCCACGGCAAATATGCGGATCACCAGGGAGCTTCCTCCTGAAGAAGAGTGGAAGTATGCGGTTGAAGGTATCCGGGAGTGTGGGGAGTACGCGCTTCCCCGGGGAGTCACCCTGGTCATTGAACCCTGGAACCGTTTCGAAACGTACCTCATCAACCGTCTGGAACAGGCCATACGCCTTGCCCAGGATGTCGACCTGCCTAACGTCAAAATCATGGGGGACCTCTTCCATATGAACATCGAGGAATCCAGTGTTCCCGAGGCAATCCGGAAGGCCAGAGGCTGGCTCGTCCACATGCACGTGGCGGATAACCAGCGGGACCTTCCCGGCAAGGGACACCTCAGCTGGCCGGAAATCTTTTCTGCGCTCAAGGATATCCAGTTTCCGGGGTATCTTGTTCTGGAGTACATTCCTCCCCATGCTGATCCTTACTTCGCCTTTCGGGAAAAGGTCGACGAGTCGGTCTATGACGAGCACGCTCAGTACGCGGCTGAGTTCATCCGGAAGTTCCTGTAAGCGTCATGTACAAGGCGCTAGTTTTCGCCGACCGTTTTTTCACACCTGCGGTCTTTGAGCAGGCTACTTCTCAAGTTCCCTTCTGGGAAGGGGTCCAGAGGGTCTACTACGACCTGGGGTGGCCGGAAGTTCCCTTTTGCTATGGGGAGAGGTTGCGGGAATACGTCCCCTACCCTCAAGAGGCGTTGAAAGAGGTGGAAGAAGCGGAGATCCTGGTGACGCAAATGGGTCTTGTGGACGAACACCTCCTCCAGCATGCCCCTCGCTTGCAGGCAGTAGGGTGTCTGCGGAGTGGACCGGTGAATGTGGATCACGAGGCGCTTGAAAGACGTGGGATCCCCCTATTTTTTGCCCCAGAACGAAGCGTGGAGGCTGTAGCCGAGTTCACCGTAGGGCTTTTCATCGCTGCGCGGCGGGGGATTGTTCGAGCCTGCAGAGAGGCTTTCCTGGGCATCTGGAGCCAGAGCTCGTATTTTGACTACGCTCTGGCTCCCCTTCCTCTTTCGCAAGTTACTGTTGGACTCATAGGTTTTGGGAAAATTGCCCGAAGGGTCGCTCAACTTCTTGGTCCTTTCTTCTTGGTCCTTTTCGCGTTCGCGAGGTGGTGTCGTACGACCCTTTTGTGCCCCAGGAGGATATGGCGATGTACGGAGTGCGGAAGGTTTCGCTTGAAGAACTCCTGCAAGCGGCGGACATTGTTTCTCTCCACGTGAGGTACACGGGGGAGAACAGGAAAATGATTGGGGAACGGGAATTCAGGATGATGAGGCCGGGGTCCATTTTCGTGAACACCTCCCGGGGAGAACTCGTCGACGAAGAGGCTCTTGTGCGAGCTCTGCAACGTGGTGTCCCCGCGTTTGCCTGCATTGACACTTGCTGCGAGGAACCCTGGTGTGGAAAACATCCTTTGGCAGACCTGCAGAACGTCATTCTCACCCCGCACATTGCTGGAGCCTCAAGGAGCACCGTGGAGAGTGCTGCTTTGGAGATTGCCCAGGCTATAGGCAGGTATTTTAAGGAGGC
>APCU01000146.1 GCA_000347575.1 Candidatus Caldatribacterium saccharofermentans OP9-77CS
AAGCAACAACAATTCTGCGCATTTTCTTAATCCCCCCTTCATACGCCATATGCTACAATTTCTCACCACTTCCTCACACGAAAACCCGTCTCCTTAAAGTTAAGGATTTTGGAAACCCCAAAAAGAACCGACCACATGTCCCCGCGCCTTCCCTCTTCCATATACCCCTTCTCCCATCACCTCCTCTGGTCTCTACACCCCTCAGAAACACAGCCGCAGCACAATATCCTGGTCGTAGTTGCCAAACCCGCGGCCGAAGATGTTGATGCCGCCGACGTTCCGTGCGTCTTCTTTGACCCCCACCCGTATCTTGATGGACGAGTGGTCGTAGATTTTGAGGTCTTTCAGGGTAACGTCAGAGACCCGTTCTCCGTCCACAAAAGAGCCCTCATCCGTCACAATCCAGGTCTTCAAAAGCCCGTACTGGGACCCTTCGAGCTTCCACCAAAGCGGAGTAAACCGGCCCCGCCTGTCCCCAAAGTCTCCCGGAGAGGTCCAGGTGCCGATTTCCACCTCGTTGATCCAGAGGGTGATGTCTGAGGGCCAGTTCTTGTTCGTCCCCGGGACCTCTGAGGAGAGCTCCATGGAGACCTCGATGCGCTTGAGGGGTTCGCGCTTATACAGGGCGTTGTTCGGGAACTTGTACTCCACAAAGCCTTTCTCAAACCACAGAAGTCCTGCCTTCACCCTCTCCGGGCTCCAGAAAGAGTCGGGCGCATCGAGAAAGCCGATGATTTTCTCTGGAGAACACAGCCCGCAGGGAGGGCTCACCTCGAACTTGGTATAGAGGCCCACGGGCATCTCCACCTCGATCACGTCGTCCTCCCTGTCTTCAGGTGCCCTGGAAGGGAAGGCAATGACAATCTCGCTGTACTGGGCACTGCAGAGCTTCTGAGAGCCTTTCTTTCCCTTTTTGTTCTCGACTTTCACAAGCCCGGCTTTCTCTAAGGCTTTAATGTTCACGGCAGCTGTGGACTGGGGGATGTTGAGGGCTTTAGCGATCTCGTTCACGTTGAGCTTTTTCCCGTTCAAAAGCCCGAGGATACGGATCCTGAGGTCTGAGCCCAGGACTTTCAGAACCTCAAAGTCCTTCTCCGTGTTGAGGACGAGGATGCTTCCGCCTTTTCGCATCACAGCCTTTTCATTCCTTTTGTATCAAGAAAAATGATACAAAACAAATTCGTTGCTCTTTTTGAGGAGTGTAACATGTGCCACTTCTTCCTGTCAACAGGTGAAAAAACTTTTCCTATAGCTTCCGCAAAGTTTTTTCATTTATATCAAAAAAATTGATAGATTCCTTGCCTGGTGATGGGCTCTAGAAAGGGCGAAGCCTACCTCTTTCCCTCCATCCGCCGCACCACTCCCTGAGCCAGAAGGAATGCCAGGAAGGCTTTCACAACGTCTGGACCGATGAAGGGGAGGAAAGCAATCCGGAGAACGTTCGAAAATCCCATAGGTTTTCCCAGAAAAGTATTCATGGCCAGGAAGAAGTAGAGTATCCCGGGAAGGTACAGGGCCACCATGCCCAGGACAACGGCCGTGGCAACTTTCAGTGGACTTTTCTTGCCCCTCGAGAAGAACGCCACACAGGGAGCAGCAAGCATGAAACCTAAAAGGAACCCAAAGGTAGGCCGAAACACGTACGCCGGACCCCCGAAAGGTGGGGTGGCAAAGACGGGAAGCCCCAGAAGGCCAAGGAGAACGTAGAGGGCCATACTGAGGAAAGCCTCCCGGGGCGGGAGGAGAAAACCTGAGAGGAACACCACAAAGGGAACAAGGCTAAAGGGAACGACGCTCCCCCCAAAACGGAAGAACACCGCCGCAGCTACACAGAGTGCCGTAAAGAGGGCAACACGGGCCATAGTACGTGGAGAAAGCTGCATGAGCATCCTCCTCTCCTGGTTTTTCGTTAACCTAAATCATATCATGAGTTAACAAAACCGCGCAACAGGGTTCCCCAAAGGAGCAGAGCCAAAACGGTAGGGCCACTCGAACCCTTGACGAATTATGAACATATGCTTATAATTAGAGCAGCGGGGCGGTGACAAACAATGCCACGACCACACTGTCCAAGGAGAATCGGCTGGGTGCCAAAGATATGGTGCTTCTATCCCGAAACCCTGGAAAACTCCCAGGAGATAGTCCTGACCCTTGATGAACTCGAAGCCATTCGGCTTGCCGACTTCGAGGGTCTCTACCAGGAAGAAGCGGCACAGCGAATGGGGATTTCGCGCCCGACCTTTGGCCGAATCCTCGAGAACGCGCGGAAAAAAGTGGCCGAGGCGTTGATTCTTGGGAAACCCCTTCGAATCGAGGGGGGACCGGTATACCAGGAAGAGTTTCCTCTTCCACCTCACCGGTGTCGTTGCCGGAGGGGATGGAGGGGTCAAGGTTCCTGCAGAACCTGAATACACGGGAGGTGAAGCTGCATGTATGGATGGAGAGGGAGCTGGCGAGGAGCCTGGATTGGTAGTGCTCCGGCAGGGTACCGGTACATCGGACCATGCCGGTGCGGAGGAGGACCACACGCGTTCTACGTGGATCCTGCAGGAAGAATCGTCCACGCTTCTGCACTCTGGAGAGCCTCTTTTGCAGGCCCCACCCTGAGAGACCTCGAGGCAGAGCTTGAGGCTCTCCGGGAAGAAAAGGCCTATCTCGAGAAGCGGATCCAGGAGCTCGAAGAACTTAAGAAAAAAGAAACTCAGAACTGACCCTAAAATGGGCCGGGGAATTCCCCGGCCCCAAAAAGGAGGTAGAAACGATGAAGAAGCGGATTCTCGTCCCCATTGAGGAACCCAGGGGTATGGAGTCCCGCATTTTCGAGCACTTCGGGCGAACCCCGTATTTTGCCCTCCTTGAACTTGGTGAAGGAGGAGAGATCCTCCGAATCGAGTTCCCTCCCAACGAAGGCGGGCATTCTGGCGGTTTCACCCATGACTGGGTCCTCAAGCTCTCTCCCGAAATCGTCCTTGTTCGGGGAATGGGCCCAAGGGGCCTTGGGCGGCTGAAAAGTGCCGGTATTTCTGTCTTCCAAACCGACGACGAAACCCTCAAAGACGCCGTTGCCGCATTCGTTCAGGGACGCCTTAGAGAACTTGCCGTTCCCTGCCACACCGAAAACGGCCATGACTGCCACAGGAATAGAGGTTGAGGTGGGTCTCAGGGAGAATATGGTGAAGCTCACCGTACTCTATGACAACACAGCGCTCGCCCCGTCGCTCCTTGCCTCCCACGGTTTTTCCTGTCTTGTGGAGGGGGAGGAAAACATCCTCTTCGACACCGGGGAAAGTGGTCCTCTGCTCTTCAAGAACATGGAGCTTCTGGGCATTGACCCCGGCACCATTTCCTCTGTGGTCATCTCCCATGAGCACTACGACCACATCGGGGGGCTCTGGCACTTCCTTTGCTCGTACCCCCGGGTAACGGTCTACATCCTCCCGTCGTTTTCCGAAGCAACCAGAGCACGCATCCGGGAAACTGGGGCAAAATGTATCGAAGTACAGGCCCCCCAACGCCTCACGTCCTCTGTGGCAACCACCGGCGAAGTGGAGGGATCTGTGCGGGAGCAGGGGCTTCTCATCGAGGGGGAGGAGGGAGTCCTGCTTCTTTGTGGATGCTGTCACCCCGGGGTGGATGCTTTCCTGGAGAGGGCCCGGCTCTGGGGCAAGAGGATTTCGGGGTTTCTCGGGGGACTTCACCTTGCCTTTGCCCAGGAAGAGGACATCGACAAAACGCTTGAAGTCATGAAGGCCGAAGGAGTTGGAAAGGTAGCTCCTGCACACTGTACGGGTTTCTTCGCTACGGAGCGTATTCGTTCCCTGTGGGCAGAAGGGTACGTTCCCTGCGGGGTAGGAATGACGCTCCTTTGGGGGAGGAAGGGGGTATGGTCATCGTCTTCTCACCCCAGGACATGGCGCTCCTTGTGGTCCGGAAAGCCATTCACATGGTGGAAGACCTGGGGAAGCCCATTGTGGGGCTTGT
>APCU01000147.1 GCA_000347575.1 Candidatus Caldatribacterium saccharofermentans OP9-77CS
TCTTCTGGTTCGTGGATGGAACATACGCCGGACAGAGTCAGCCTGGGGGGACCCTCTTCGTCTCCCTTCCCCTGGGAGAGCACCGCATCACTGCCTCTGACGAAAGCGGCCAGAGTGATACTACCGAGGTTGTGGTGAGCCCTACAGCCTTCGCAAAGACCCGAAGGGATTTCGGAGCTCCCTCGCCATGATCCGCAAAAGGCATACCCCGGCGCTCCAGAGTACAACGGTTCTCGTGCTCTTCTTCCTCCTTCTGAGCTACATCTCCCTGGAGAACGCTGCCTCAATCCTCTCCCGAAAGCTTCAAGAACAGTTTGCCTTTTCTTTTTGGGAAAACGAAAGGATGAAGGACGAATTCGCCCGCTTTTTTGGCCTGAAAAGACCGGAGACGGGAAAGCCCCTCTTCATGCCTCCTCCAATCCTTGCCGACTACGCCGAGGCCCTGGTCTACAAGGATATCCCTTATGGGAAAAAGAAGGGACAGACACTCGATATCCTCGTGCCTTTACGTCTTCGCAGCGACGAAAAGCTTCCGGTGTTCGTCTTCGTCCACGGAGGAACCTGGATTGGAGGCTCAAAGGACGAGGTCCTCTACAGCCACTTCGCCCGGGAGGTCCTCAAAGCGGGGTACCTCTTCGTGAGCCTGGACTATCGGGTTTACCCGAAGGTCCGCTTTTCGGGAATCCTCGGGGATATCCGCCAGGCACTGCTCTGGCTTTTCGCCCACATCGAGGAATACGGGGGGCGAAAGAAGTTTGTCCTCTGCGGCCACTCCGCTGGGGCGCACCTTGTAGCCCTGGCCACCGTGCAGCATGGCGTGCTCCCGGAGGATGTCTTGAGGAGCATCACCCAGGTATTCCTCCTGAGCGGCCCCTACGACCTTCCCGCATATGACGAAACCCTCGATATCCCCTTCAAAAACCTCATCCGCCAGGTATTCTTCGACCTCTTTGAGGGGAGGAACAACCTCAGGGAGCTCTCCCCGGTTTTCCAGGTGGAGCACACCCATATCTCCTATGTTCTTGTGGTTGGAGAAAGAGACGAAATCACCCCTAAAGAGCAATCGGAAAAACTCTTTGCGAAGCTCCTTGAGAAGAACAACACCGCTTCCCTCTTTGTGGTCCCGAACGTGGGTCACGGAGGAACGCTCTTTGTCCTCAACCCTGATTTTGACCGGGAGAGGGTCTTTGCTCCTATCTTTCGTACCCTTCTTGAGCAGAACACAGAAACGTCGTGGTACAATAGGGGAGAATCATGGAGGGGTTCGACTGGTACGGGAACGTCATACTGCCACTTTTTGTCTTCGCTTCCCGGGTAGGCGATGTGAGCCTGGGAACCCTGCGCATCATCCTCACCGCCCGCGGGAAGAGGAGCCTTGCCCCGCTCCTTGGGTTCTTCGAGGTCCTCATCTGGATTGTAGTGGTGAGCCAGCTCATCACCCATGCAAGGACGCCTTTTGCCTTCCTGGGGTACGCCGCAGGATTTGCCCTGGGGAACTTCCTGGGTATCTACATTGAAGAGTGGTTCGCCATAGGGTACGTCATCGTGCGAGTGATCCTGCAGCAGGACGGAGAGCGGCTCTTTTCTGCCCTAAAGCGCGAAGGATTCGGCGTCACGGTTTTCGACGGACAGGGCACCCGGGGACCGGTGAAACTCATTTTCACCGTGGTCCGGCGAAGGGACCTCCGGAAAGTCCTCAGCATCATTCGCGCCGTCAGTCCTTCGGCCTTCTTCTCGGTGGAGGACATCCGGGCAGCCCACGCCGGGGTCTTTCCCAAAGACCAGTGAGGCGGGGGAACGAGGTGACTCAGTTCCCCCAGCGAGCAGAAGAAGGAATGACGAGGACGTACACCGAACGCTTCTTTGGACCATTGAACTCGTAGAAGTAGATCCGCTGGTCCTCCCCAAGAAGGAGCCTGCCCCGGTGGGCGATGAGGACCTCGGTAGGAGCCACAAAGGCTGCACCGGTTTCCGGCTTTTCAAACTCATCTCTCTCCAGGACCTTCTTCAAGAGGTCGTTGAGCGGCGGCTCTGAGGTCCTGGGTTTTCCGGCCTGGATGTTGACCGCCGCATCGCCGTGAGGGACGTAGACGAAGACTCCAGCTTCCTCGACCTGGGCTTCCGCCACAATCCGGGCCACCTGATCCGTGATGTCGATGACTTCTTCTTTCGCCGTGGTCTCAAGCGTTATCGTCTGGAGCATGCGCCATCCCTCCTCTGGCTACTTTGTGGTTTATTGTACCACGCCCATGGTATAATACGGAAAAAGGGTCCTTCCTGGGTGTTCGGGAAGCCGGTGCGAATCCGGCACGGTCCCGCCACTGTGAGAAGGGACGAAAGGCCCACGATGCCACCGGGGAAAGTCCGGGAAGGCGGGTCGAGTAGGCTTGGACCTTCGAGTCAGGAGACCGGCCCGGGAAGCGGTGCTCGTTCTCTGCGGAGGACAGAGAACGGAGCTTTTCTTTTTTGAGGACGATGAGGACCGCCATACTCTTTGCGGCTTTTGGCACAACGCAACCGGAGCCCCTGGAGGACTTTGAGGGCTTCCTGAAGCGGGCACAGGAAGTCCTGAGAGGCGTCGGGGTTTTCTCGTCTTTTGTTTCCCCCACGGTGCAAAGACACCACGGGATGGAAGGTCTCCTCACCGCTTTCGGGCGGATTCACGACGCAGGGTACACCCGTGTGGTCGTCCAGCCGCTTCTCATTGTCCCTGGAGCGGTGTACACTGCAGTCCTGAACTTCTGCGCTGCTCTCACAACCCTCAGGGATATCCGGGGAAACCCCCTCTTTGCGGAAATGCTCTTCGGACGAGCGCTCCTTGGAACACCAGAGGACCAAAAAGCGGTGGTCGCTGCCTTCACCCCCCTTGTGGCCCCGCACCTCAAAGACCGGGGTACAGCCATCGTCTTTGTAGGGCACGGAAGCAGAGAGGGCGAAAGTGCCTACAGGGAATTCGACAGGCTCGTAACCCGGGCTTTCGGCCCCCAAAGCGGTGTGGTGGTGCTTGAGGGAAGCCCGAACCTTGCAGAGCTCCTCCCAAGGCTCAGAAAGATCGCACAGAGGGTCATCCTCTGGCCCCTCATGTTCTTTACTGGACACCACTTCAAAAAAGATATCGCCGAAGGCTGCGGTTCCCTCAGGGAAAGACTCGAGGAAGAAGGGTTCACGGTGGAAGTTCTCCCCCGGGGACTCCTTCAGGAGGAAACTTTCGTGAGGATGCTCTGGGAGAGAGTGGAGGAACTCCTCACCCATGCGGGGACAGGACATTGAGCGGCTGAGCCTCAGGATGATCCGGAGCATCCTTCCATCCTACGCCCTGCCTGAAGCGTACACCTTCCTCTTTGAGCGGATTGTCCATGCCACGGCCGACTTCTCGCTCCTTCCACTTCTTGTGCTCAAAGAGGGGTTTATTGAGCGTTTCTTCGAGAGCCTGACCCCGGGGTACACCATTTTCTGTGATGTAGCGATGGTGCAAAGCGGTGTGAACGAGAAGCTCCTCAAGAAATCCGGAGTGCAGCTTGTCACCTTCGTGCACACGAAAGCGTGTGACCAAAGATCCAGAAAGCACCGCCTCACCCGGGCGGCGGCCTCGGTGGATTTTGCCTGCGAGCAGGGTATCCGGGGGTTCGTTTTCGGGAACTCCCCCACAGGGCTTGGGCGACTCCTTGAGTGGATCGCAAGAGGGTACCGGGTCGACTGGGTGCTCGCCTGTCCTGTGGGATTCGTGGGTGCTGCAGAGGTAAAGGAAGAGCTTCTGCGTCTTCCCGTTCCCGCCCTGGTGCTCCGTGGCCCCCGAGGAGGAAGCCCCATTGCAGCGGCCGCTCTGAACGCTTTGCTTCGGGAGTTCCTGCGGAGAGTGCACCATGCCTGACCCCAAGCGTCCTCATTCCCACAACGGGAACCTGTGCCGCCGCCTGTGCAAAAGCCGCTGCCCTGAGGTTCCTCGGTGAAT
>APCU01000148.1 GCA_000347575.1 Candidatus Caldatribacterium saccharofermentans OP9-77CS
GTTGTGGCGCAACCGGCATATGCCCTGGGGAAGGAAGCGGCGGTTCTCCTCTTCTCCCGGATAACGTGTCCCTCCCTTGCGGGAGAGACCGTGGTGCTCCCCGTAGAAGTTGTTCTGCGGGGGTCCTGCGGGTGTGAAGATGCTCCTCAGGAGAAGACGTTTTTGAAGGGGGTGAGAAACAGTACATAAGGAAGTGGTGTTCTGGGAGACTTCTTAAGGATCAGTCACTCTGAAGGGAGGTATTTCCTGTGCGGAAGATTCTGGTTGCGCTGGTTCTTGTTGCTCTCGTCGTGGGGATCCTGGTAGGTGGTGTGTTTGCCGAGGGGAAGAAGCCGAAAATTGCCTGGTGTCCCGCTATCAGTGACCCCTTCTACTACATGATCGGCAAGGGTATTGCGGACAAGTGCAGGGAACTCGGGCTTGAACTCTTTGTGGCCGAGTATCCGAAGGCCTGGGGCCCTGAGGTCCAGGTGCCGATTCTTGAGGCTGTGGCTGCACGAGGCGACATTGACGTCATCATCACCGGGCCTACCTCAAAGGACGCTCTCATTGCTCCGCTGAAGCGCATCCACGACATGGGCATTGAAATCATCACCGTGGATACCTACATTGGTGACGGCGATTACTCAAAACCGAGCGAGTACTCCTTCCCTCTCACCTTCATCGGCACCGACAACTTTCAGGGTGGGGTCGAGATTGCCCATCGCCTTGCCGAGATGATCGGGAAGAAGGGGAAGGTTTTCGTCGAAACCACGAACCCCGATGTCTCAAGTGTTGTCGAGCGGGTTGAGGGATTCAAGAAGGGGATGTCAGAGTACCCGGATATCGAAATCGTCGGCGTGGAGTACTGCCTTGACATTCAGGAAAAGGCGCAGCAACAGGTTGCCGCTGCTCTCGCTGCCCATCCGGATATTGTGGGCATTTTCGGCACCAACCTCTACAGCGCACAGGGTGCGTATCAGGCAGTGGTGAATGCAGGACTTACCGGGGTGGTGAAGATTGCCTCCTGGGATGCTACGGAGGACCTTATCAAGGCCCTGAGGGAAGGGAAGGTCGACCTTGTCCTTGCCCAGAAACCCTACGAAATCGGAACGCTGGCCGTTGAGGCGGCATATCAGTACTTTGTCGAAGGGAAAGAGGTCCCCAAGCGGATGGTTCCGGGGTTCTTCTTCTTCACCCGGGACAACGTGGACGATCCGGAAGCCCAGCAGTACATTTACCGGGCAGACTGAGGAAGGGGGGCTTTATGCCCCCTTTCCCCGATCCGGAGGATGACGGGCGTGATGTCTCGCACACAGCTTGTCGCAAGGATTGGTCGGAACTGGGTGATTCTTTTCCTCTTCCTTCTCTGCGTCATTTTCAGCTTCACCGGACGAGGCTTTCTCTCGCTGAAGACCCTGAACAACATCCTTCTGACCTCTTCTCCAGCACTGCTTCTTGCTGCCGGGGAGACCTTCGTCATCATCACGGGAGGCATCGACCTCTCCGTGGGGTTTGTCCGGGGGCTTATTTCGGTAATTTCGGCCATTGTCATCCGGGACCTCTATGCCCTGGGGTATTCACCGTATTTTGCCATTTTCTGCGGCATCGTTGTGGGAGTGCTCCTGGGGTTCTTACCGGGTCTTGTGAACGGGATACTGGTAGCCAGGTTTCGGGTTCCTCCCTTTATTGCCACCCTGGGCATGTACGGCATTGCCAACGGCCTTGCGCTGCGGTATTCGAAGGGATTCCCCATTACCTTTCTCCCTGACGAGGTGGGAGAGATTGGCAACGGCTTTTTCTTCTATCTCCTCCCTGGCCGTCTCTTTACGGTATTCGAGAAGCCTCTGGGTCTTACCGAAGCCGAGGCGCGAAACCTCGTGGGTATTGTCCCCTACGCCACGGTCATTGCCTTTGCGCTCCTTTTCGTCTTTGGGTTCGTGCTCTCAAAGACCCAGTTTGGGCAGCACATCTACGCCATCGGGGGGAATATCGATGCTGCCCGGAGAGCTGGAATCCCTGTGGAGAAGCACCTCATCCGGGTGTACGTCATCTCGTCGCTTTTTGCTGCTTTTTCTGGTGTTCTTTCCACGCTCATTTTTTCCATCGGGACCCACACACAGTTTGCCGCAAGCCTTGAGCTTTTCGCCATTGCTGCTGTGGTGATCGGTGGGGCGAGCCTCATGGGTGGCAAGGGGAGTATTCTCGGAACAGCTCTGGGAGTTTTTGTGCTCAGCGTGCTTGAAGTGGGGTTTCTGATGAGCGGCATCCTTCCTTTTTACCGGTACATCGCCGTGGGGACAATTCTGGTTTTCGCTGTGGTCATCGATCAGCTGTTCCCGGAAATTGTCTATGATTGAGGGGAAGCCATGGAACGTGTTATGGCAGGGCAGAAAGAGTGGTTGCATCGCCTTGGAAGAGCCTGGGTGGCCTTTTTTCTCCTCGGTGAAATCGTGGTGTTCAGTATCATTGGTACCGGGTTTTTCAGTGCCAGGAACTTCCAGAACATCCTGGTTGCGGCAACAACCATTCTTCTTCTTGCTGCCGGGGAGACCTTCGTCATCATCACGGGAGGTATTGACCTCTCCGTAGGGTTTGTCATGGGTCTGGCCTGTGTGGTCAGTGCCAAAATTATGGTCATGCTTCAGGCAGCTTCAGTCTCGCAGGGCCTATCGATTCTTCTTGGATGCGCTGGTGCCCTGCTCTTTGGGCTTTTGCCGGGTCTTGTCAACGGTGCCCTGGTGGCGAAACTTCGGGTTCCTCCTTTCATCGCCACCTTTGGCATGTACGGTGTTGCCTATGGTCTCTCTGAGATTCTCTGCAATAACGTCCCGATTTCCGGGCTTCCACCCCTTGTGGGCTTCATTGGAAACGGGTACCTCCTCTACTACCTTCCGGGAAAGGCGTTGACCTTCTTTAGTCCGCCTCAGGGGATCAGTCGAGCTGACATTCGGGCCATGATTCCCCTCTTCCCCAACGTGTTCGTTTTTTCCATTATTGCTGTGGCTATTTTTGGCTTCATCCTTGCCAGAACCCAGTTTGGGCAGCACATCTACGCCATCGGGGGGAATATCGATGCTGCCCGGAGAGCTGGAATCCCTGTGGAGAAGCACCTCATCCGGGTGTACGTCATCTCGTCGCTTTTTGCTGCTTTTTCTGGTGTTCTTTCCACGCTCATTTTTTCCATCGGGACCCACACACAGTTTGCCGCAAGCCTTGAGCTTTTCGCCATTGCTGCTGTGGTGATCGGTGGGGCGAGCCTCATGGGTGGCAAGGGGAGTATTCTCGGAACAGCTCTGGGAGTTTTTGTGCTCAGCGTGCTTGAAGTGGGGTTTCTGATGAGCGGCATCCTTCCTTTTTACCGGTACATCGCCGTGGGGACAATTCTGGTTTTCGCTGTGGTCATCGATCAGCTGTTCCCGGAAATTGTCTATGATTGAGGGGAAGCCATGGAACGTGTTATGGCAGGGCAGAAAGAGTGGTTGCATCGCCTTGGAAGAGCCTGGGTGGCCTTTTTTCTCCTCGGTGAAATCGTGGTGTTCAGTATCATTGGTACCGGGTTTTTCAGTGCCAGGAACTTCCAGAACATCCTGGTTGCGGCAACAACCATTCTTCTTCTTGCTGCCGGGGAGACCTTCGTCATCATCACGGGAGGTATTGACCTCTCCGTAGGGTTTGTCATGGGTCTGGCCTGTGTGGTCAGTGCCAAAATTATGGTCATGCTTCAGGCAGCTTCAGTCTCGCAGGGCCTATCGATTCTTCTTGGATGCGCTGGTGCCCTGCTCTTTGGGCTTTTGCCGGGTCTTGTCAACGGTGCCTGGTGGCGAAACTTCGGGTTCCTCCTTTCATCGCCACCTTTGGCATGTACGGTGTTGCCTATGGTCTCTCTGAGATTCT
>APCU01000149.1 GCA_000347575.1 Candidatus Caldatribacterium saccharofermentans OP9-77CS
ACCACCGAGTTCAACACCAAGAAGCTCCTGAACGGCCAGGCCGGGTATGCGGTAACGGAACAGAATGGTGTGGCAAGTGGTGGAACGGTAATAGTGAACGGAGTTACCTATGGTGATGGTGACGCTATAGCCGCAGAAGACCTGGATGCCCTTGTCACCCGCATGACCCCAGGGACGAACACCAAGGCCGGAGTGTACACCGTCGTCATCACCCAGAATGCCACCAGGGCCCAAATCGGAGGAGTGGCCGCGACAGATGCTACGGTTACCTATGATGGTACCATTGTCCTCAACGGTGTTGCCATCAACGTGGTATCGGGTGAAAACCTGGACAACGTGGTCCTGAAAATCAACAACGTCAAAAACCTCACCGGTGTTGAAGCAGCAGTCAGCGGCAACAGCATTGTCCTCACTTCTATCAACTACGGTAGCAGTGCCACCATCAATGTTTCTGGAAGTAACGATCTTCTGAGAGACCTCGGTCTGACCAGTGGTACCGAAACCGTCCTCTCTGATGCCGGAACGGATATTGTGGGAACCATCAACGGGAAGGCAGCCATAGGGAAGGGTGGAACGCTGACCCTTGTGGCTCCTGGGGATGATGCCGATGGGCTTTCCATCACCATTGACCCCTCAAAGCTTGAGCTTGGAAGCGGTGCTGAGTTGCAGTTCTCGGCGGTGGTTGATGCAAGCGGTGCGGTGACGCTCCATATCGGTGCCAACAAGGACCAGACGATGACCGTGAGCATCCGGGACATGCGGGCCAAAGCGCTGGGTGTTGATCAGATTAGCGTTCTGAGCCAGACCGAGGCTGAGGAGTCCATCGCTAAGATCGACCTTGCCATCAACGACGTCTCCACAGAACGGTCCAAGCTCGGTGCTTACCAGAACCGTCTCGAGCACACCATCGCCAACCTCGGAGTGGCGAAGGAGAACCTGGCTGCTGCCGAGTCCCGTATCCGTGACGTCGATATGGCCGAGGAAATGATGGAGTTCACAAGGTCGCAGATTCTCCTCCAGGCCGGTGTGGCCATGCTTGCCCAGGCCAACACCCTGCCGCAGGCAGTGCTCCAGCTTCTCCGGTAATAGAAAGGCAAAGAGGGAAGGGCATATGCCCTTCCCTCTTTCTTTGTTTGAAGAGCAGGGGTGGCAGCGATGAGGATTGAAGGACAGAAAATGGAGAGCCGGTTTCTTCTCTCTTCCCCTGCGCTTCAGCGGGAGGAAGAGGCGGCAAAGCCTCAGGAAGGGGGAAAGGAAGCGACGCTACGGGTGTCGGCGCTCCTTGACCCTGAGAAAGTCGAGGAGTTCGGGAAGGTTCTGAAAAGCCTCTTTGAGGTCTTCAATCTCGAGCTCCACTTCACCATCCACCGGCCCACCGGGGAGGTCATCGCCCGCATCGTGAACCGGGAGACCGGCGAGGTCATCCGGGAGATTCCTCCGGAGAAGTTCCTCGACATGGTAGCCAAGCTCCAGGAGCTTGCGGGAATCCTGGTGGATGAGGTCGTCTGAGGAGGGAGAACATGGCCGGAACGCTGAGTATCGACGGGCTCATTTCAGGACTCAAGACCTCAGAAATCATCGAGAAGCTTGCCGAAGCCGAGCGGGCCCCCATCACCCGGCTTGAGGAGAAGAAACAAACCTATACTACCAGGCTCTCCCTGTGGCAGACGGCAAACACCAGGCTCCTGGCACTGCAAAACAGCGTCCTGAATCTTTCCCTTGCTTCCACCTTCCTGGCCAAAAAAGCCACCACCACAGGCGATGCCCTCTCGGTGGCCCTAAGAAGCGGTGCTCAGGAAGGGACCTATGTCCTCACCGTGGAGCAGGTGGCCACCGCCCACCAGATGGCCACCTCCCTGGCCTATGCCGATACCGACACCACCCGCTTNGGGGAAGGGACCATCACCATCACGGTGGGNGNGAANNTCACGGAAATCACCATCGATGCCTCCANCAACACCCTCTCGGGGATCCGGGACGCCATCAACCGGGCAAAAGCCGGCGTTCAGGCCACCATCGTGAAGACCCAGGAGGGTTTCCGGCTTTTTCTGACGAGTGAGAAAACAGGGCTTGAGAACGCCATGACTATCAGCGTGGCCCTCTCGGGAGGGGAAGCGGAAATCTCGGGCTGGACCGAGGTTCAGGCAGCCCAGAACGCCCGGGTCCTCCTTGGCGGGACAAACCCCCTTGTGTATGAGGGGCCCTCAAACATTGTCACCGACTTCATCCCCGGTATGACCCTCAGCCTCCAGAAAACCGGAAGCGCCACCGTCACTGTTTCCCGGGACCTTGAGGCGGTGAAAAACGCCATTTTGAACTTCACCGGTGCCCTCAAAGACTTCCTGCAGTTTGTGAAGGACAACACCTCTTACGACCCTGAGACGAAAACCGCCGGGGCCCTCCTTGGGGAAACAACACTTACCCGGGTGGCGACAGAACTCGTGCGCCGTCTCACCGGACGGGTCGCTTCAGGGGTCTACCAGAGCGTCATGGACCTGGGCATGACTCTGGACCGCTACGGCAACCTCCTTGTGGACGAGGGGAAACTCGCGCAGGCCCTTGAGAGCAACCTCGAGGCAGTGCAGGAGCTCTTTGCGGGAGAGGGGGGTGTGGCGGCATCGCTCAAGGAGTACCTCCGCTTCGTGACCGACCCTTACGAGGGGATCATGCAGAGCACCCAGAAGCTCTATGAGCGGGTCATCAAGGACCTTGATGAGCGCATCGCCCTCATGGAGGAACGCCTTGAGGCGCAGAAGGAGCGGTGGCTGAAGCAGTTCACGGCTCTGGAGAGTTTCCTTGGCACCATGCAGACGCAGAGCAACTGGCTCGCCCAGCAGATTGCCAGCCTCAATAAATCGACAGGAGGGAGCTGAGAACAATGGGCACCTACAGCGCGACCATGGCCCGGCGGTTTTACGAAGAGAACACTGTGAACACTGCTTCACCGGTGAAGCTTGTGGTTCTCCTGTATGATGGGGCGATCAGGTTCCTGAAGCTCGCCGAACGGGCTTTCGCTGAAGGGGACCGGGCTTTGGCCCGGATGCACATCGGGAAAGCGGAGAAAATCATCCTCGAGCTTCTCGGCAGCCTCAACTTCGAAGACGGAGGCGAAATTGCGGAGAACCTCTTCGCCCTGTACCGATTCGTCCTTCGGGAGTGCGCCCGGATGAGCGGGGAAAACTACGAAGAAGTGCTCCCCGGGGTCATCCGCATTCTCTCCGGACTGCGCGATGCCTGGAAGGAACTTGAGGCCTATGGGCAGAGAACCTCTTGAGCTCCTCGAGGAGCTCCTCAGGGTCACTCTGGAAATGCATGGCGAGGTTCTTGCAGGGAGTCTCGACCATCTTCCGGAATATCTTACCACTCGCCAGCACCTCATCGATGCCCTCGGTCCACTGCTCCAGGAACTTGGAGATGCTGACCGTTCCCAAGCTCTTGCCTTGCTCCAGGAAATTGTGAAAAAGGATGAGGAGGTCCGCCACCGGGTTGANGAACTCCTGAAAAGGGAACTCGCCTCCCTAAAAGAGGGGCGGAAAACTGTCCAGGCCATGCGAGCTTTCCGTGAAAGCCTGGGAGGCCCGACATCTTCCCGCTTTATAGAGGAAGAAGGGTAGCAGGCTCCTGTGCGGTTTTTTACCCTGGCTGCACAATGGAGCAATCCGTCTTCCCAGGCTACGAAGTGGCAGAGCATCTCACTTTGGCGCACCGGGGGCTTTCGAAATCCTGCAGATTTTGCCTTCGGGGAAGCTTCCGGTGGACTTTGGTCAGAGCTCTATCCCTCTCAGAACTTCCTCGATGAAAGGATTCTTTGAGGCCTTCATGGCTTCGAACTCTTCAGGAGTGTAGACCAGGGGCTCTACCGGGA
>APCU01000150.1 GCA_000347575.1 Candidatus Caldatribacterium saccharofermentans OP9-77CS
CATGGTCCAAATGAACGTGGGTAAGGAATATCCAGCGAACCTGGTCGCGCTTTACCCCCAAAGCGTCGAGGGCCCCGAGGATGCGATCCCTAGCTAAAGAAGTGCCCGCATCGAAGAGGGCCACGTCGTCGTCCTGGAAAATATAAGCGCCCCCAAGGCCAGGCTGGCCGAAGTGGTTAATGTCCACAAGAAAAAGTTGGGGCAAAACTTCCTGCACTTTTTCCATCCACCACCTCTGAGCCTAAAAGAACCATCCGGTCCTAATTCCAAGCCAGATGCACAAGCTCCCCAAAATCCCGGCCATGAGGAACACGGGAATCCCCACGGAAACCCAATCTTTGTAGCGGATAGGCTGGTTTCCACGCTTGGAAAGATCCACAACCCCGATATTGGCAGCGGTAGCGAATGGCGTGCCCACACCGGCAAATCCCACACCCAAAGCTAAGGCCCACCAAAGGGGATTTGTGGCGAGGCCCAAAGCACCGAGCTCGTTTACAATGGGCACAAAAGCCACAACGGCCGGCACAGCACTGATAAAGAGCGTCAGAAAACCGGCGCTCCAGAAAAACACTAGGGCCAACCAAAGCACAGAGCTTCCACCAACTAGGCTCAGGCGGCGGGCCAAAAATGGAAGAACACCGCTGCGATTCAAACCTCCCACCACCACGAAAAGGCAGATAAGGAAGATAATAAGCTCCCAATCAATGCTCTCCAGCACAGTTTCCACGCGGGGCCGCAGAACAACAATGCTCAAGGCAGCACCGCAAAGGGCGGCGAGTCCTGGAGAAATATGAAGCCAGGCATGCACAAGGAAAAGGATGATCACAATTCCAAAAACCCCTAAAAGCTTGGCCATATCGTGGGGCGAAGTTAACGCACGTCGCTCATCCATCTGCATGAGCACCGAAATCTGCGCATTTTGAGAGCGAAGGCTCGTCCGATAACGAAAAACCAAAAAAACAAGGGTTAAAAGAAGAACAAGGATAGATACGGGCGCCGTGTGCGTGAGAAAGTCGTTGAACGAGAAACCCGCAGCCGACCCGATTATAACGTTCGGCGGATCTCCAATCAGCGTGAACACCCCTCCAATATCGGCAGCAACGGTTTCGCCCAAGATAAAGGGAAGGGCGGATATCCCCATGACTTCAGCGATGGAAAGGGTCACGGGAACGAAGGTGAGCATAGTGGTCAGGTTGTCCAAAAACATGGAAAGAACCGCGGTGGTTAAGGAGAGGCCCAAAAACAATGTTATAACATTTCCCTTGGACCATTTGGCGGCCTTAATGGCCACATACTGGAAAAAACCGGTGCGTTTGAGGAGTCCTACGATGATCATCATCCCCGAAAGGAGCAAAATAGTGTCCACATCGATAGCCTCGGTGATCGTGTGGGGGTTATAAAAATTAAAGGCCACACCTACGAGGATCATCGCCGTAGCCCCGACCAGGGCCGCCAAGGTCTGTTGGAGGCGCCCGGAGAGAATGAGAGCATAGGTAATGACAAAAACAGCAAGCGACGTCAACGCACGAGCTAAATCCATGATCAAAGAAAAAGTTTAACCCCCGCTAAGCCAGGATTCCGCCTGACGCAGGGCTTCTTTTTGCTCAGGAAAGGTGATGCGCTCCAGGGCTTCCCGAAAAGGAAGCCAGACCATTTCCTCCACTTCTTCCCAAAAAGGCTCGCCATCTTCCTCTGTTTGGGCGAGGAAAAGAACCACCTCTTTGTGGATGGGATTCGCCTCCCTCCAGAAGGTGTAGCGCACCACAGTGCGAAAGCCCGGCAAAACCTTAAAGTGGTTGATGCGCACCTCTTCGGAAACCTCGCGCAGTGCTGCTTGCAATTCATCTTCTCCCGGTTCGATATGCCCTTTGGGGAAGCCCCAGTGTCCTCCGCGTCGGTTCTTGATGAGGAGATATTTTCGCCGGCCGCCATCCTCGCGGAACAGGATCAACCCCGCTGCCCGCTCCTCCATAACTGGCTAGATGATATCCAGTTCGCGGCCGCTTTTGTCGTAAGCCCTAAGGGAAAGACCAAGACATCGGAGCTCTTGCCAGAGGACCCGGAAGGATTCGGGAATACCGGGCCTGGGGAAATCCTCGCCCCGCAGGATGGCTTTGTAGAGAGCCACCCTTCCCCGCACATCGTCACTTTTGAGGGTGAGCATCTCTTGGAGGAGGGAGGCAGCACCGTAGGCCTCCAATGCCCAAACCTCCATTTCGCCCAGCCGCTGGCCACCGAAATGGGCCCGGCCACCCAGGGGCTGCTGGGTAATGAGGGCATAAGGCCCCGTGGAGCGGGCGTGAATCTTGTCCGCCGCAATGTGCTCGAGCTTAAGAAGGTACATCACGCCTACGGTCACGGGCGACTGGAAGGGCTCGCCAGTGCGGCCATCACGGAGGATGACTTTGCCGTCGGTGCGGGAGCCGTCAGAAAGCCCGCGCTTTTTGAGCTCCTCCGTGAGTTCCGTGAGGATCTCTTCTTCCTTTGCGCCGTCAAAGGGCGGGGAGGCCACCTTCTCGCCCCGCAAGGAGGCAAGCCAACCGAGGTTGGTCTCGAAAATCTGGCCTAGGTTCATGCGGGAGGGAACACCCAGGGGATTGAGCACCACATCCACAGGGGTGCCATCGGGAAGGAACGGCATGTCCTCCACAGGAAGGATGGCGGAAATGACCCCTTTGTTTCCGTGCCGGCCCGCTAACTTGTCGCCCACCGCTATCCTCCGGCGCTGAGCCACGTAAACCTTGACGAGTTCGTTCACACCGGCCTCAAGCTCATCGCCGGCGGCCCGGGAAAGACGCTTCACCCGGATCACCGTGGCCGTACCCGTAATGGGTGGCATCCGAAGCGACGTGTTCTTGAAATTCCGCATGCGTTCGCCAAAGATGGAGAGGAAAATCCGCTCCTCAGGGGTGGGTTCGCTCTCGCCCTTGGGCGTGATCTTCCCCACCAAAATGTCGCCGGTTCGCACCTCGGTTCCTATGCGCACGATCCCGTGCTCATCCAGGTTGCGCATGGCCGAGCGGGGAAGGTTGGGAATATCCGCGGTGATTTCCTCCGGTCCAAGTTTGGTGTCCTCCGCGCACCTCGAACTCCTGGATGTGAATGGAGTCCAGGATGTTTTCCCGCACAAGCCGCTCAGAAACCACGATGGCGTCCTCGTAGTTGTAGCCCTCAAAGGGGAGGAAAGCGACGAGGAGGTTCGCCCCCAGCGCCAATTCTCCTCCCTCGGAGAATTGGGAGTCCGCAATCACCTGGCCCTTTTTGACGTGGTCGCCCTTGCGCACAAGCGGCCGCTGGTGGATGAGCGTATCCTGGTTGGAGCGCTCGAAGATCCTCAGACGATAGGTCCTCTGGTCCTTTTTTGCCCTTGATCACGATCCTTTGAGCATCCACATAAACAACGGTTCCGTCCTCCTCAGCCACGACCACAGCACCGGAATCGCGGGCGGCTTTGGCCTCAAGACCGGTTCCCACGATGGGCGCCTGCGGCCGCAAGAGGGCCACAGCCTGGCGCTGCATGTTGGCGCCCATGAGGGCGCGGTTGGCGTCATCGTGCTCAAGGAACGGGATGAGGGCTGCGGAAACACCGAGGATCATGTTGGGCGCCACTTCCACAAAGTCCACTTCCTTGGGGGAAACGTAGCGGAATTCCTCCCTGCCCGTGCGCACAAGGACTTTCTCGCCTAGGATGCGGCCGTTTTCGTCGATCTCTACCGTGGCTGGAGCAATCTTGTATTGCTCCTCCTCATCGGCCATGAGGTACCGAATCTCCCCGGTAATCCGGCCATTTTTCACCACCGCATAGGGAGCCTCGAGGAAGCCGTACTCGTTGACGCGGGCGT
>APCU01000151.1 GCA_000347575.1 Candidatus Caldatribacterium saccharofermentans OP9-77CS
GGCTCCTCCAAGGCGGAGTTTCTTCGTTTCCGCCACAAAAGCTTCGACGTACTTTTCCTTTATGGATTCTTCAACAAAAATCCGGTTCACCGAGTTGCAGATTTGCCCAGCATTGCGGAAAGCCCGTCGCACACCATCTTTCACTGCCCGATCGAAATTGGCATCAGCGAAGACAATGAAGGGCGAATGTCCTCCAAGCTCAAGAACGAGGCGTTTCACCGTTTTTGCCGAGGCCTGAATGAACTCCTTTCCTGTGGCTGTGGACCCCGTGAGCGCTACAAGGCGCACCAGGGGGTTAGAGAAAATTTCCTCGCTGATAAGGGCGTTGTCCCCATTCACCACGTTGAGTACCCCTTCAGGGAGTCCGGCATCGTTACAGGCCCGGACAAACTCTATCGTGGAAAGAGGAGTCTCACGCGAGGGTTTCACAATCACCGTACAACCCGCAGCAAGGGCTGGAGCAACCTTCCAGGAGATAAGGCTAACAGGGTAATTCCAGGCCGCTACGGCAAAGACTACGCCAACAGGTTGACGGATGGCAAAACTCCGGAGCTTCGGGGCATTGGAGGGAGGGATTTCCCCAAGGACGTTCACTCCCAGGCAGGCATAGTACTCGAGGCAATCGGCCGCTCCAAGGACTTCTCGCTCAGCGTCAGGAAAGGCTTTTCCCTGCTCCCGGGCAAGGAGCGTCGCAATATCTTTCACCCGTGATCGGACGAGGTCTGCTGCTTTCAGGAGAAGCCGGGTTCGCTCCACAGGAAGTCTCCTGGACCAGGACCGGAAAGCCTGATGAGCCCCTTCAATAGCCTGACGAAGCTGCTTTGGAGTAACTTTTGAAACCGCAGCAAAAACCTCACCAGTAGATGGGTCAATAACCTCTATGAATCCCTCTCCCTCTTCCCACCGACCGTTGATGAAGGAATGGTACAGAAGCACCGCTATGCCTCCTTTCGATACCGCTCAAAGGCCACCTGGAAAAGATCGTGGAATTCCCGAAAGAGCGCATACTGCTTGCGGTACACCGCCTGATGCTCCGGCGTGGGGGCGAATTTTCGCTCTACATGGAGCCACCGCTTCCCCAGGGAAGGAACTGCTTCTCCCGTTACTCCGGAAAACGCAAGCATCGCCGCTCCCATAATGCCTCCTTCGGTTTCCCTGAGGGTCACAACAGGTTTCTCGTAGATATCGGCCTTTATCTGGCACCACAGGGCGCTCTTTGCCCCTCCACCTATGGCGTGGATCTCCTGCAGAGGCTGTCCCATCAACCGTTCAATTTCCTCAAGGCTCATCTTCAGGTCAAAACACACCCCCTCCATTACCGCCCGGGCAAAGTGGCCTCGGTGGTGCTGGGGGAGAATGCCGAAAAAGACCCCCCTCGCCCAGGGAGAACCAAAAAGTCGCTCTCCCAGGAGATAGGGGAAAAAGAGGAGGCCCTCTGCCCCCGGAGGTGTTGCTTTCGCCTCTTCGTCAATCCAGGCATAGGAGACAGGTTGTCCACGAAAAGTGTACAAAGCATCACGAAGCCACTTCATGCTCCCTCCGCCACTGTCAAGAATCCCAAAGCTAATCCACCCATCCACCGCATGGTGGAGATTCATGAGACGCGGAGAGAGGAGCGGCTCCGCAAGGTACACAGAGACATCGGCTGCCGTACCGGTAACATCGCAGGAACGCCCCTTCTCGACCATTCCTCCGCCAAGGAGCAAACACAGCATATCTCCTGCACCACACACCACAGGAAGCCCCTCAGGAAGGGAAAGAGGGGTAGCTACATCCTTCTTGAGGCCCCCCACCACAGAGGAGGAGGGGACGATGGGAGGGAGTTTTTCCCCATCAATGGCAAAGAGCTTCACAAGATCCGTATCCCAGGTCCGGCGCCTCCAGGAGAAAAGGAAAGACCCTGAAGCCTCGGAAAAATCGATATATTGCGCTCCGGTGAAACGGAAATTGAGATAGTCCTTTGCGGTGAGGAACAAAGAGGTCTTTGCATAGACTTCAGGGAAGTGTTCCCGAATCCAGTGCATCTTGGGAGCCAGCCAGTTGGGAATGAGGAGATTGGCTGTCCGATCTATCTGCTCCTCCGGAGGAAGAATCTCGTGGATACGCTTGCAGATTTCGCTTGAGCGCTTGTCGCACCATATCGGCACCCGGGGCAAAAGAAGCCTTCCATCTTGATCCACCGGGACAACGGCATGCATCTGTGCGCTGACTCCCAGGGCAAGGATTTCGACCCCTGCACCCTTTCCCAGTACCCCTTGCATGCACGCACAGGCCGCAGAGAACCACTCCTCGGGACTCTGCTCGGCCCAGCCAGGAGAGGGGGAGAAGAACTTAAGACCCCTGCTCTCCAGGGCGAGGATCCCACCTTCTTCGTCGACTAAAGCTGCCCGGACACTTTCGGTACCGACATCGACGACAAGAACAGCTTTCCTCATTTCAGCCTTCCTTTTTCACTGTGACCCAGACGTACTCCAGAGGAAGGTCAAAGGGGTTTTCGGCCCGGTGGAATTCTCCCCCCGGGATGTACACCACGTCGCCACTTTCCACCCCAAAGCGTTCCGCACCGACCTCCATGACACCCTTCCCCGAGGTCACAAAGTACACCTCTTCAAGAGGAGCATGCTCGTGTCCCCGGGTGCTGCAGTGGGGGTAAATAATGGTATACCCCACAGTAATCCGACCGGTCTCGGTATCCCCCTCGCGAAGAAGCATTAAGGTATCCCGGATGACGTTTGTGCCAACAGAGTTCAAAACCTCACCAAAGGTGTTTTTCCCCTGTTCTGCCATGCATTCAAAAAGGTTGACTTTCCTGTACGACAAATGGCAGACCCCCTTTTCTACTTTTTCGGCCTACCTTCAAGATAGACCCTGTACTCGTACTTGTCGGCACGAATAATGGAAATCACCATCTCAAAAGGAGTACCATCTTCAAGGTAGGTAATCCTCACTGTATGGAAAAGTGGTACCTTTTCCGGAATCTGCAGGATGTCTGCTTCAAGCGGTCCGCTGAGGTATGCCTCAATGGTCTCCACGGCTCTTTTCAGCACCAGGCCGTACTCTTCTTCAAGGAGCTGGTAGAGGCCGACCTCGCGCAGGGCCTCCTTTTTCCCTTCTAATCCCGGAACAACCCGGGCAAGAAGGTAGTTCGTCATGAAAGCAATTGGTACACCATTAGCAAGCCTTGTACGCTGAACAAGATATACCTTTTCGCCCTTCTCGAGGCCCAGGGCCGCAAGAACCTTAGGAGGTGCAGGAATGAGTTCGATGGTGACAATTCCTGTCCCTACTTGAACGCCTTTCTCCCGAAGGGTTTCTGTGAAGGAACTGATGAAGTTCATGTTCTGGGCGGTTTTGGGCTCCTGAACGATTGTTCCCTTCCCCCGCCTGCGAAGCACAAGGCCCTCGCGTTCTAACTCCCCCAGAGCGTTGCGGATGGTTGTGCGGCTTGCACCAAAACGCCTCTCGAGCTCTTCTTCTGAGGGAAGAAGGTCGCCGACCTTGTAGAGGCCGCGCTCTATTTCCTCCCTCAGAGTCCTGGAGATTCTGGCATACAGAGGGATATTGGAAACTATACGCTTCATAAATCCCTCCAACTTGTTACTACTTTTAAATCCTAAACATAGCTACAAGTTCTGTCAAGATGTTCCCACCGGAAATTTTTCAGGTATAATGAGGAAAAACGGGAGAGGAGGAAGCGCCGTGAGCCTTAAAGGACGGGCGGCAATCGTGCAGTACATCGAGAAGGAAAAAATCATTGCCATCATCCGTGCCCAGAGTTCCCAGGCCCTCATGGAGGTTGTGGAAGCACTGAAGCGGGGAGGC
>APCU01000152.1 GCA_000347575.1 Candidatus Caldatribacterium saccharofermentans OP9-77CS
AGGGAAAGTCTTGGGTGACGTTATAAGTGGGAATGGGGAAAGTGAAGACACGGCCTTTCGCATCGCCCTCGGCCATGATTTCCGCAAAGGCCCGGTTGAACATCCTCATTTCCCGCGCGAATTCGCCGTATTGAGCCCGAAGCGGCTCTCCCCCCACGATGGCGGGAAGCCTGGCAAGGTGCTCGGGCGGCCGAAGGTCCAAAGTCACGTTGGTGAAAGGCGTTTGAAAGCCAACCCGCGTGGGAACGTTTAAGTTGTAGACGAACTCCTGGAGAGCCTGCTTCACCTCTTTATAGGAAAGGCCGTCGGCGGCAATGAAGGGAGCAAGAAGGGTATCCACGTTGGAGAGGGCCTGGGCTCCCGCGGCCTCGCCCTGGAGGGTGTAGAGGAAGTTCACGGTCTGAAGGAGGGCGGTGCGGAAGTGTTTGGGCGGGCGGGACTCCACCTTTCCCCTCACCCCACGGAATCCCACGGAGAGAAGGTCCGCGAGATCCCAACCTACACAGTAGGGGCCAAGCGTGCCGAGGTCGTGGATATGCAAATCCCCGGACTCGTGGGCCTCCCGAATGGGCGCGGGGTAAACCTGGGTGAGCCAATAGCGGCTCACGATTTTCTCCGTGAGGAAAACGTTGAGGCCCTGGAGGGAAAAGGACATGTTGGAGTTTTCCCGGACCCGCCAGTCTTGGCCATTCAAATAGGTCTCCACGAGGGCAGGATCCACGAGTTCACGGATTTCCCGAAGGCGCCGGTGCTGCTCCCGGTAGACGATGTAGGCCCGCGCCGCCTCGGGAATGCCCGAGCCCATGAGGACCTCTTCCACCGCGTCCTGGATCTCCTCGACGTGGGGCGGACCGAAAAGGGGGCCGAAACGGCCCTCGAGGATTTTCTCGACCCTCAGGGCCAGTTCCTCGGCCAAAGCGGGGTCGTCCCGGCCCACCTCCCGCAGCGCCGCGAGGATGGCGGAGACAATGCGACCGCGGTCATAGGGACAAGAGCCCCATCCCGCTTGCGCACCTGCTCGATCATGGCCGGCCGGTAGGGTAACGCGAAAGGAAGACGGCGCCAAGTTCTATTCCGCGGACATCGGTCATGGGGCCCCTCCTTGCGCAAACCTCTCCTTCCGTTAAGCTTCAGCCCGAAATTTCCTCAGGAAGGGGGGATGCACCATTCCTGTCACAAGGTCGGCAAAACGAGCGTTGCGGAAAAGTCTGGTGCGCAAACGGCGCAATGATCTGAGAAAAAGTGCAATTCGCTATTGGCGGAAAGAGGTTTTGCGGCTTGCCCAAAGCGGGGATATGGAAGGAGCCCGTCGGGCCTTCGCCATGTTCCAGAAAGCCGTGGACAAAGCCGCGGACCGCGGCGCCATCCACCCGAACAAAGCGGCCCGCCTAAAGTCCCGCCTCGCGGCCAAAGTCTTCGGAGGCTAGACCATGCCGAATTTCAACTTCATGGGAAAGGCCAAACTTTTTGGTCTCATCTCTCTCGTCCTTTTCGCCGGATCCATCGTGGCCTTGGTCACTTTGGGGTTACAGCCCGGCATCGACTTCACCGGAGGAATCCAGCTTACCCTTCTTTACCCTCCGGGAACCGTAGTGGATCTGGAGACCGTGCGCGCGCAGGTGAACGAGGTCCTCGCCGAGACCGGGGAAAGCGCTCCCTTTTATTTGCAGCGCATCTCTGCCGAACGCGAACTGGATCAAGGCCGGGCTGCGTTGGATGGCGTGGTGATCACCCTGCGCACAAGCGACGAAACCTTGGCGGAAAAACTCCGGCAGCGATTTGTGCGGCCTGCTCCGGGAACAAGGCTTAGCGAGCCCTTTGAGACCAGCGTAACCTTTATCGGCGCCCAGATATCCCACGAGATCGTGAACCGCGCTTGGCAGGCAATCCTCGTGGCTTTGGCGGGGATGCTCATCTACATTGCCATTCGTTTCCGCCTCCGCTACGGGATCGCCGCCATCCTTGCCCTCGTCCACGACGTAGTCATCACCCTGGGCGTTTTCAGCGTGCTCCGCTTGGAAATCAATCTCCCCGTGATCGCCGCCCTTCTTACTGTAGTCGGGTACTCCATCAACGCCACAATTGTGGTTTTCGATAGGATCCGCGAAAACTCCCGCCTTCAAAAGAAGGCCGCTCTTTGGGACGTCATCAACCGTTCCATTAATCAGTCCGTAGTTCGCGCGGTCAATACGTCCCTCACCACGATGATCCCCATCATCGTCCTCCTTGTGGTAAGCGGAATTGCTCTGAGAGAATTCATGACGGCCATGCTCTGCGGTGTTGTCGTGGGGACGTTCTCTTCGCTGTGCATTGCAAGCCCCATTCTCTTTGGGATTACCACGCTATCCGAGCGGCTCAGGGCGCGTTAGTCTCCTCGGGGGCGATCACTACCCGACGATTCTCGCCTTGCCCCACGGAGTAGGTGCGCACGCCGGGAAAATCCGCGAGGGCAAGGTGTATGAGGCGTCGGTCCTTAGGGGGCATGGGCTCAAGCTCGATGCTCCTTTTTTCCGTGCGGACGCGCTCCGCCACTGAAAGGGCCCGGGCCAAAAGCTTTTTACGCCAGGCCTCCTCTTGACCGTTGAGATCAATCTCCACTGCCACGTTCTCCCGCAGGGCACTTTTTAGGAAAAGAACGGAAAGGCGAGCCAAAGCCTCCCGGAATTCTTTGTCCTCGAGGGGTAGGGCCTTAAATGAACCGCGCAAATTCACGTAAATCCCGTCTTTTCCCTCGCGAACCTCCACCTCACCTTCCTCGCCAAGGATCCCCAGGAGTTCCCCGAAAAAGCGGGTCAGGGCCTCACCGACCTTCTCCGCCATTCCTCGCTCCGGCCCGGGCCTCTTCGCGGGCCATCTCCCAGTCGATCACTATCTGCTGGCCAAACTGCACAAGGGTGGTGAAGGTCCAATAGAGCCAAAGCCCGGCGGGGAAGTTGAGGAAGAGGAGGGCCATGACCAAGGGAAAGAGGTACCCGAAGAACTGGGAACCCCCAGCCGCTTGCTCCGGCAGCCGCCGCTGGGTGTACCACTGGTAGAGAACCTGCACGCCAGTGCCCAAAACCACCAGGATGTAGTACGGATCAGGCTGGGAAAGATCGCGGATCCACAAAAAGCCCGGGGAAAGATGAATTTTTTCCGCGGAATACATGATGGACTGCCAAAGGAGAATGAGGATGGGGAATTGGAGGAGGAGGGGAAGGCATCCGCCAAGAGGGTTCACCTTCTCCTGGCGGTAAAGCTCCATGATCTGTTTTTGCAGGGCTTCCCGATCGTCCTTAAAGCGCTCCTGGATCTTCTTAATTTTGGGAGCGAGTTTTTGCATCTTGGCCATGGAGCGGAATTGGTTGCGCATAAGGGGATGAAGCAAAACCCGGACGATCACGGTGAAAAGAATGATGGCCCATCCGTAATTCCCCGTGAACCGGTAAAGTCCCTCGAAAAACCGTATGGTGCCCACAAGAGCAAGGGTGAAGGGGCCGCCTTGGGCCAACGGAGCAAAACCCGAATCCACAAGGAGAATGTACCGGTTTCTCCCGGTATAGAAGAGGCCCTTGAGAAAAAGGGAACCCTGGGCTTCCACGCCGAATACGGGCTGCCCCGCGGGATTCCGCCCCAAAAAGGGCTGAACCTCGCCCTCATCGAGGCGGAAAAAGAACACGAGATCCTTGCTCACCAAACCCAAACCCTGGAATTTAGTATAGGCTCCGGGAGCAAGCGGGGCTTTTTGCACCTTTCCGTCATAAAGATACACGAGTTCGGGCGCGTTCCCTCCCGCTGGGAGATGTCCCAAAATCAGGCG
>APCU01000153.1 GCA_000347575.1 Candidatus Caldatribacterium saccharofermentans OP9-77CS
CATGGGGCCTCCCGTCTCTGAGGACTGGTGAAGGAGTGCGATGAACTTTTCCCGATACCTTTTGCGGCGGCTGGGATATTCTGTTTTCGTACTTCTGGGGCTTTCGGTGGTCGTCTTCATCATTGCCCGTCTTGTTCCCGGTGATCCTGCTCGGGCGGCTCTGGGTCCCCGGGCGACTCAGGAAGCCGTGGAAGCCCTTCGGGCAAAACTCCATCTCGATAAGCCCATCTACGTTCAGTATTTCTTCTGGCTGCGGTCGGTCTTTCGGGGGGATTTTGGTGAATCCCTTTACACCCGTCGTCCGGTTATAGAGGACATCAGGGAATTCCTCCCGGCGACGCTTGAGCTTGCGCTTTTTGCCGGGCTTTTCATGGCAGTTTTTGGGCTCCTTCTTGGGGTGTTGTCGGCGCGATACGCCAACACCTGGGTGGATAATGTCATCCGGGTTCTGGCGTACCTCGGGATTGCCACACCGGCCTTTGTGGTGGCGATCATCCTCATCCTCCTTTTTGGCATGTACTACGAAGTGTTCCCCACGATTGGACGCCTGGGTCCTGGCATTAGTGCTCCACCCCGTCTGACAGGTCTTCTCACCCTTGACAGCCTCCTTTCGGGGAACTGGATAGCCTTGGTCGATGCTCTGAAGCACCTTTTTCTTCCGGCCTTGAGCCTTTCTCTTGGGGGGCTGTTCCAGGAGGCAAGAATCACCCGGGCCAGCATGCTGGAGAACGCCCGGCGGGATTTCGTCGCTGCCGCACGAGCCTACGGTATCCCTGAACGGGTGGTCGTTGCGAAGTACCTCTTTAAGCCCTCCATCATCCCTACCGTCTCTATTCTGGGACTTGATTTTGCTTCCCTTATCGGGAACGCCTTTCTTGTAGAACTCCTCTTCAACTGGCCGGGGCTTTCCCGCTATGGCATCAATGTTATGCTCCGCAAGGACATCGAGGCAATTGTTGCGGTGGTGATGGTTCTTGGGGTTGTCTTCACCGCGGTCAATATCCTTGTCGATATTGTTGTCGCCTACCTTGACCCAAGAATTCGCCTTGTGGAGCGGGGTGAATAAATAGGATGCGGCGGACGAAAATCGGCAAGTGGTGGTACAAGTTCTCTCGAAACCCTCTCTCCGTGGTGGGTCTCATCATTGTCGTGGGTGTGGTCTTCTGTGCAGTTTTCGCTCCCTGGGTGTCACCATACCCTGAGCATGCTGGACCGTACGTGAACTACCGTGAGGCCAATCAACCCCCATCTTTAGCACATCCTTTTGGGACCGATATTTTCGGTCGGGATGTCCTGAGTCGCGTCTTTTTCGCCTTCCGGTCGTCGCTGCTTATGGGGATTGTGGTCCTTTCCATCGTCGTCCCCGTGGGAGTTACCCTGGGGCTTTTGGCCGGTTACTTCAAGGAATCCTGGGTTGATATCCTCATCATGCGCATCACGGATGTTTTCCTTTCCGTTCCTCCCCTTATCCTGGCTCTGGCGATTACCTCAGTCCTCAAGCCCAACCTCACCAATGCCATGATTGCTGTTTCTGTCATGTGGTGGCCCTGGTACACGCGTCTTGTGTATGGTATGGCCACGTCGCTCCGGAACGAATACTTCGTTCAATCGGCTGAGCTCATCGGGGCAAGCAAGTTCCACATCCTCTTCCGGGAAATCCTCCCGAATTGTGTCTCGACCATCCTCACGAAGATGACCCTCGATATGGGCTGGGTGATTCTCATTGGCGCTGCTTTGAGCTTTGTAGGGCTTGGGGAACAGCCTCCCAAACCGGCTCTGGGAACGATGGTGGCCGACGGAGCGAAGTACCTTCCGGAGTACTGGTGGATTTCGGTCTTTCCAGGTCTGGCCATCATGCTCATCGTCCTTGGATTCAACCTTCTTGGGGATGGCATAGGCGATCTCTTTTCCCTGGAGGAAGCATAGATGCAGGATGTGCTTCTTGATGTTCAGGATCTCGTAGTGCATTTCCGAGTTTATGGAGGGTATCTGAAGGTCCTTGACGGAGTCACCCTGCAAGTCCGCCACCAGGAGAGAGTGGGGCTTGTGGGAGAGACGGGTTGTGGAAAGACAACCACGATGAAGACGATTATGGGTATCCTCCCGAAACCTCCTGGAGTTGTTCGGGGAGGACGTATCCTCTTTAAGGGTCGGGATGTTCTCTCCATGCGTCCGCAGGAACTCGAGCACTTGAGGCGATCTGGGATTTCCATGATTTTCCAGGACCCCACGGCAGCGCTGAACCCGGTGTTCACAGTAGGAGAACAGCTTGAGGATGCCATCCGGTATGCTCTGGGAAAAAGAGATCACGCTTCGGTCCGGGAGGTTGCTCTCTCTGCGCTGCAGAGCGTGGCCCTTCCCGATCCTCCCCGGATTCTCGAGAGTTATCCGGTGCAGCTTTCTGGAGGGATGCGCCAGCGAGTTTGCATTGCCCTCGCCCTGGCCTGTCCCAAGGAGCTCCTCATTGCCGATGAGCCGGGAACCTCGCTTGATGTGACCATCCAGGACCAGATTCTCCGCCTGATCCACCGCCTGGCGGAAGAGCGGAAGATGGCAGTGATTCTCATCTCCCATTCTCTTGGGGTGATCCGGGAGTGGACCGAGCGGGTCTACGTGATGTACGCAGGAACGATTGTGGAGGAGGCAAAGACTGGAGAGCTTTTTGCCCGGCCACTCCATCCCTATACTGAAGCGCTGATGCGGTGCGTGCCCAAGCTCACCGGAACGGGAATTGCCGAGGGCATTCCAGGTCGCATTCCTGACTATTTCGATCCCCCTTCGGGGTGCCGGTTCCACCCCCGCTGTCCTCACTGCATGGATATCTGTCGCCAAAGAAAACCCCAGCTTTTTCCTGTCGATGGAGACCACCGGGTTGCCTGCTTTCTCTTTGGGAGGGACAGCCATGGATGAACTCCTTGTGGTCGAAGGACTCAGGAAGTTTTTCGCCACCTCTCGGGGAATTGTCAAAGCCGTGCAGGGCGTGAGTTTTGCCATTCATCCTGGAGAGACCTTTGGGCTTGTGGGGGAATCGGGCTCGGGAAAGAGCACGGTGGCGTACATGGTCATGGGGATGTACCGCCCAAGCGGGGGCCGTATCCTCTTCAGGGGTCAGGACATCACCATGCCCCATGCTCGTCGTCCCCTGGCGCTCAAAAAAGAGCTCCAGATTGTCTTCCAGGATCCCGGGTCTTCTCTCAACCCCCGTCGGTCCGTTCGGGAAATTCTCGAGCTTCCTCTTCGGGTCCACCGCCTGGTGGATGGAAGGAAGCTCCGGGAAAGGGTGGAAGAGCTCCTGAATATCGTTGAACTCCCGCCCGATTACGCTGAGAAGTACCCGAGAGCCCTGGGTGGTGGAGAGAAACAGATGGTCGCCATTGCCCGGGCGCTTGCGACCGAGCCATCGCTGCTTGTCCTCGATGAACCGACTTCTGCCCTGGACGTTTCCATCCAGGCAAAGATCATCAATACTCTTGTTCGGATTCAGAAAGAGCGGCACCTCGGGTATCTTTTCATCACTCACGACCTGAGCCTCATGCGGAATATCGCCCACCGGGTGGCCATCATGTACCTTGGAAGGATTATGGAACTTGCTCCGGCTCAGGTCTTCTTTGAACGTCCTCTCCACCCCTACACCCAGATGCTCCTTTCCTCAATCCCCGTGATCTCTGAAGAGGAAGAGCGGCTCAAGCCGGAAAAGATCGTCTCCACAGGGGAAATCCCGAGTCCCGTGAATCTCCCTCCAGGCTGCGTGTTCCACCCCCGCTGCCG
>APCU01000154.1 GCA_000347575.1 Candidatus Caldatribacterium saccharofermentans OP9-77CS
CGCAAGAACCACAAAGAGCACGACCGCAAACCTCTTCACACCACATCCCTCCCTTTCGGTTTTGTACCTTTACTATAGCCCACCGCAGTGTGCTTTTCAAGACTTCCACTGCACACTTCCCCCGGACCTACAACGTATTGACTTTTTCACAGTCTTCTGGTAAAAAATCCCTGACCAAGGACGGTCAGCGGACAAAGGCGTCCAGAAAACAAAGGCGTTTGGCACCCTTTTGGGGTGTTGAACGCCTTTTGCTTTCCGAGGAAGGAGGTTGAAAGAACCAGAGATGGCGAACCGGTGCAGGCAGTATAACTCTAAAGGTGGAGGTGAGAGGAATGTCCTTCTCAAGACCCAACTTTTCTGAAGCCACCAATACTCGGCTTCGCCTCAAAGACTACTCTCCATTTAGCGGCATGTGTGTGACCTGCCTTGACGGATGCCCGGGCTACTGCGAAATCGGGAAGTCCGCTATTCGTGGCAGAGAGTACATCTACCCCAAACCGTACGGCAAAGTTACCTCGGGTTCCCAGAAGAACTATCCTGTGGACTTCTCGCACTTTAACATCAATGGAACCTGCGTAGGAGCCCAGGGCGTCGCTGCGGATCCCGATGTTGCCACCTTCCCCAACGTGGACATCGAGCTACGACTTGGGGACATTAAGCTCCGTGCCCCCTGGTTCACCACCGGCCTTGGCTCAACCTTCATTGCCCGGGATAACTGGGAGGGAGTGGCCATTGGCTCAGCCCTTTTCGGCACCATGGTGGGTGTTGGGGAAAACGTCTGTGGGGTTGATCCCGAAGCAGAGTTCCGAAACGGTAAAGTCATCCGCTCACCAGAAATGGAGCGACGGATCAGGCTATTTCAAGAGTGGCAGCGAGATGGATACGGAGGAGTGATTGTTCAGGAAAACATCGAGGACTCGCGTTTTGGCACCCTCGAGTACGTCATAGAACAGCTGGGTATAGAGTTCGTGGAAATCAAATGGGGACAGGGCGCAAAAGACATCGGAGGCGAAATCAAGCTTCCAGACATCAAGCGAGCCAAGCAGCTTAAAGATCGGGGCTATATCGTCTTCCCTGACCCCGATGACCCGGTCATTCAGGATCTCGCCGAAAAAGGTGGAATCAAAGAGTTCGAGCGTCACTCTCGCCTCGGCATGGCCTCCCTTGAAGGATTCCTCAAGCGAGTGGAAGAGTTGAGGAAACGAGGGGCAAAGTACATCTCCCTGAAGACGGGAGCTTATAGACCGAAAGACCTGGCCTTAGCCCTTAGGGCAGCCTCAGAGGGGAAAATCGATCTGCTCATCGTCGACGGAGCCGGTGGCGGGACGGGAATGAGCCCCTGGCGCATGATGAACGAGTGGGGCATCCCCACCGTGTACCTCGAGGCACTCACGTACAACTACGCTAAGCTCTTGGCAGAAAAAGGGAAACACATTCCAGCTATTGCCATAGCCGGCGGTTTCACCATGGAGGACCATATCTTCAAGGGACTGGCCCTTGGAGCTCCCTATGTGAAGCTCATCGCCATGGGAAGGTCCACGCTGACCGCCGCCATGGTGGGGAAAACGATCGGTTCACTCATTGCCAGCGGCAACATTCCCAAGGATTACGCAGAGTACGGTAACCAGGTGGAAGAAATCTTCACTGCAGTTGCCGAGATGAAGAAAATCCTGGGCAACGATTGGAAAAAAGTTCCTCCTGCAGCCTTAGGTGTTTACGGCTATTTCGACCGCCTGGCTACAGGTCTGAAGCAGTTCATGGCCGGAGCGCGAAAGTTCAAGCTCGAGTACATCAGTCGTGACGATATTTTTGCCCTCACCGAGGAAGCCGCAAAGGTCACCGGCATCCCCTACGTCATGGACCTTGACAGAGAAGAGAGTCTGAACATTCTCCTTGGGTAGTCCCAAAGCTCCGGAGGCCTCCGGAGCTTTGGGTTTTGCATTCTTCAGGCTGTTACCTGAGCGAAGGGTGTTTCTTTCAGAGAAGAGTACCATTCGGCGTTGAACTTGCAACCAGGGTCCGGACCAAGGTAGTCACCAAAGTAGGCATAGGCCCGGGCACGACACCCACCGCACACTGCCCGGAACTCACAGACCCCGCAGTGACCACGGTACAGCTCCCGCAAACGGAGTTCCCGCAGGACCCGTGAGGTATCCCAGATCTCTTTCAGGCGCTTTTCAAAAAGCCGCCCCACCGGAATGGGCATGAACACACAGGGCGTCACCGTCCCATCGGGTTGCAGTGCGCAATACGCCCTCCCTGCCCCGCAGCCACCCACGTACTCGGCACCGACTCTGGCGAGCTTCCCTTCAGAAACGGAGTAATGCCCGGTAATGACGATGCCCTCGGGGTTTTTCTCCACACACTTTCTCCCAAACTGCGGGCTGGTGCTGAAGACCTGTATCTCCTTCTCCATGAGGCATCCGTAGAGGACCTCGAGCATCTCCTCCCGCTCTTCAGGACTCAGGTCATCGCTCCAGATTTCCCGTCCTCTCCCGGTCGGAATGAAGTTGAAAACGTAGAAACGATGGGCTCCAAGTTCTTTTGTCAGCCGGTACAGGGCGGGGAGATCCGCAAGGTTCCCCCGGGTCACCGTGGGCGCAACACCCACCAAAAGACCGGCCTTCACAGCATTTTCAATGCCTTTCACCGTCTTCTCCCAGAGGCCCGGGATACCCCGGAAACGGTCGTGGTACTCGGGGGATGAGCTTTCGAGGCTCACCTCCACATACTGGATACCATGGTCTTTGAGCTTCTTGCACATGTCTTCAGAGAGCAGGGTGCCATTGGTGGCCACCGAAAGGTAGATTTCCTTCGAAGCAGCGTACCTGGCTACAGTAAAGAACTCAGGGTCACACAGGGGTTCCCCTCCGGAGAAGGCAAGTGTTGGCACAAAGTTCTCTTCAAGCTCGTCCACCACCCGGAGCCGCTCTTCAAGGGAAAGCTGCGCTGTCCTCTTTCCCGCATTCTGGTAACAGTGGCGGCACCGCAGGTTGCAGAGGTTGGTGAAGTTCCACACCACAAGGAGAGGGCTGGCGAACTTCTGCGGGCGGGTGGCCCCGTATTCGGCCACGCTCCGGGCAAGGTTGATGGTCGCCCGACGAATGTTCCGGGACCCGAAGATTTCCCGCACCAGGTACTCCTTCTCCCAGCGAAGGAGCACCCTCAGGATATCAATCACAAGGTACACAGGGAGAAAACTCAGGAGTTCCAAAAAGGACAGGCCTTTTTTAGGCTTCCCATAGTGCATAAGGAGCTTTTCAAGCCTCACACTGCCATCGCGGGTCCTGCGGGTTACCCAGCGGAAAACTGCCCGGACAATCCAGAGGTTGAGATATCGCCTCACCCGTTCGGGATTCATGAGGTACCGGTTCATCCTCTCACCCCCCTTGCCCTTATTTTAGCAGCTTTTTGCGGGATGAGCGCAGGAAAATGAGCGGCCTTCCCCTGTCCCACAGGGTCCCCTAAGGGGTGAGTCATACGAAAGAGCCCCCACGAAACCGCGATGACTTCTCAAGGGGGATAAGGGATAAAGCAGAACCCAGAAGAAACGCATCGCTGCCGGAAACCTCGACAAGTGAAACCCCAAAGACTCTATAACGTTACCTCTTTCGGAGTCTTCCTCCCCCGTTCGGTTTGGTCAAAGTCGTGGTCGAAGCTCACGATGGTGAGGTCGTGCTTTTCGGCCACGGTGTACTGGTAGGCGTCG
>APCU01000155.1 GCA_000347575.1 Candidatus Caldatribacterium saccharofermentans OP9-77CS
CTGGGTGGACATGACCTTGGGGATTTTCATCGCTTTTGCACTCCCGGCTTTCCCAGTTTGGGCTTAACCATAGCAGCAGGGAGGTGTTTCTGTCAAGACGGTGGAAAGCTGGTTTTTTGCGGCAATTCGTCCCTGCGGGCGGGTTCAGGAAAGGAACAACAGGTGTTTATCGCTGACCACGGGATAGAGACCAAGATTCCTGGCTCTTTGGCGGGCAAAGACCCGGAGTTCCTCGCTGTCTGCGTAGTCGAGGGCGAAGAGCTCTTTCCCAAAGGTTTTGAGGTAATAGGCGATGATTTCGTTTTGCCGCAGGCGGTCCTCGGGAAGACGGGCGTACCATGGCGAGTGGGTGGTGGAGAAGGATTCGAAAAGGATGCCATTGACGTACTGCGCCAGCTCCGGGAGAAGAGCAAAGCCCCTGTTGGCTAAAATATAGGCTTTTTTGGCCTCGTTCCGTATGCTTTTTACCAGGTACAGGGCTCCTTCCCTTGATACCTCTGCAGCAGTATCAAGGGTATCCAGGAACAGGCCCAGAAATCCCTTTGCCAGAACAGAACGGGTTTTTTCAAGAAGGCGCGCAACCCACTCGGGATGGCGTGGATCTACCCAGAAACTTCCCCATTCTGAGCGCTTTCCCGGAATACACCACGGGGCATCGCTTCCCGGGTCTTCGCCCACACTCAGATAAGCAAGAGGAGTCGCTCCTCCGTTTTTGAGAAAGCAGAGTTCTTCCTCCGTATAGTGGTCAGGCTGGAGAACGACCTTCTCGTAGCGAAGAAGTTCTTCAAGGCGATCGAAACCGTAATAAAGGATGAGTTTCTCCTTACAGGAACCAGAGACCATAGCCCAGAGGTTGACGGAGTTTCAAAAAAAGACACGAAAGAGATATCCCCATCGCAACCACACCTGCCAGAATTGCCAGTGGCTCAAAGATGGCGATCGTTGTACCGGCAACAAAAAGCACCATGGCGGGTCTCTTCTGTTCTCCCAGAGAAAAGAGGAACACTCCGGATCCGGTGATTACGGCCCAGAAACCAGAGAGAAAAAAGGGAGCGTATGCGGAGAAGGAAAGAAAGCATAGCCCGAGACTTACGGCAAGGGGAAGGAGCAGGATGGCTATGCACAGGAGCAGAACAGATCTCATCCTGGAGAAAAGGGTGGCAAAGCTTGTATTGTCCCATAAAGACCGGTTCAGGGCTATGCCAAAACGGTGGAGTGCAAAGTCGAAGAGGAAGAGCCAAGCCACGAGGAACACCATGATTTGCCAGAGGATTTCGAAGGAGAGACGGTGGAGGGCTCCATAGAGGAAAAGCCCCTGGCCCAGCCCGTAAAGGAGGGGGTACAGAGCTCTGGGCCACGAATGGAAAAGCCATTGCCAGCCGTTCCAGCACGAACGCACAAGGAATTTCCCCATAGAGAGAAGACCCGCAGAAAAAAGGCTTATCCTCTCCAGACCAAGGTACGCCCCGAGGAAGGCTGCAATGGCAGAGAGCACTACCGTTCTTACTCGTCCGTCCCAGAAGGCTCTTATAGCGCCAACCCAGAAAACGCTTCCTGAGAAGGTATCCCAGGGGTTGGAACTCATGAAGGACAGCACAGCAGCAACACCGAGACCAAGAAGAGCTATGCTGGTTTTTGCCTCCGCAGTTCTTGGCGGTGCAAGTTCTGCTTCGGCCCGGTAAACCAGGAAATACCCCATCTGTCCCCAGGCCAGAAGCCATATAGCCACCGGCCATCCCATACCTCCTCCCCGGAGGTGGAAGAGCAGGATGGCCGAGAAGGTAGAAAGAACCACCAGGTACCTTGTGGCCAGCTGTCTTGCAGTCTGCAGGGGAGGTATTCCTCTGGGAACAGGGGGAAAGTCCCGGGGAACCAGAGCGTAGAGTTTTTCCGCAAGCTGAAAGACGCCCTCCAGACCGAATTCTTTCTGTACGCGGTAACGATTGTACCCTATGGCCTCAAGGTGCACAGCAATTTCGTATGGGTCGATAGCGGAGGTACAAAGGTCTCTGGTTTTTCGGTAAAGGGCAAGCAAAGAGTCTTCAGGTTTTTCGTCATTCCGGATGGGTTCTTCCGCAGAGCGAAAAAGACCACGGGAGCTCATGGCGATTCGTCCCTCTGTCGCTGCCCTGATTCACAGAGCGTATTGTACACTTTCTGGTAACTCTCCACCATGTTCTCCAGAGTGTATTTCCGGATAACCCTCTCCCGCCCAAGAGCCCCAAGCTCGAGACAAAGCCTGGGGTCTGATAGGAGTTCGGTAAGTGCCTCCCCCAGGGCTTCTGGGTTTGACGGTGGGACCACTCTTCCCGAATCGGCTATGATTTCAGACACCGCTCCGGTTCGTGTTCCCACGACCGGTCGCCCTACGGCCAGACTTTCTAAGACAACATAGGGGAAGCCTTCTGAAACGCTGGATAAAACGGTTGCCCAGCCGGTATGATAAGCCCGGTAGACCGGACTTATCGGTCCCTCAAAGGTTACCGTTTTTCCAAGACCAAGCTCTTCAACTCTTTTGCGGACTTCCTGGGCGTAGACCTCGTTTCCCTGAGGCACCGGACCAAAGAGGCGAAGTCGAGCGTGAGGAAGGGCTTTGTGGACAAAGGCAAAGGCCTGGACAAGGGTGAGGAGATCTTTCAGAGGATCGATGCGGCCAACCCACACAGCAGTTGGAGGATTCTCGAGGTGCCTTGGAGCGGGAGGAAACTTAGCAGGATCGATACCGTTGGGAATCACCATCGTCTTTTCGGGTTTTGCGCCCAGTTCTATCTGCCAGTAACGGTTGAATTCACTCACTGAAGTGCACAGGGAGGCCTCATGGTATATGAGACGGGCTAGATTCTTGAAAAAAAGTGAGAAGAACAGCGAAAGCGCTGGAGGAAGATTCAGAGCAAAGAGGGCGAAGTAGCGTTCCCTGAGGTAGACGCCATGCTCAGTCAGCACAAGGGGAATCTGGTAGTGCCGGGACGCCAGCCAGGCGGGAATGGCCCCCAATCCGTTCACCGTTGTGTGGGCTATGTCTGCGACAGGGGGAATCTGGAGTAAGTTTACGAGCATTCCCCGAAGTTGCCCCAGAGTCAAGAGGCGCTCGGCGAGTACCGGCGTTCGGCCCAGAACACTTGTGAACCTTCTCCGCAGTATTTCGTCGGCTTCCTTTGAAAGGAATACGCCGGATAAGGAAGAAGCTTTTCCGGAGGCTTTGGCAAGCCCATAGAGCCCTTCTCCAAAAGCCACAAGGTCTCCCTCGAGGAACCCGAAAAGGGACTCCAGTTTCTCAAGTAGTAGCGGTTGCCGGGCCAGAGTGAGAGGAAAGCTTTCCTGGGAAAAGAGCCGTACGACCATAACCTTCTCCACATTGCGAGGAAGAGACGGGATTTTTGGTATTTGCTGAGGACCCCAGAGAGCAAAAACGATGAACCGGGCCCTGAGCCTTTTCAGAAGCTCCTGGGCCCAGGAAGTGACGCCGCCGGGGGCAAAGGGGTATGTTCCCTCGGTAGTTAAGAGCACCAGGGGTGAGGGGGACACAACCTGGAAGACCCTCCTTCTTGTCCTGGAAAGCCCTTGGAAGATCGACGTGTTCCTGCTTGAGTTCTCCTGGCGGAGAGGGTGGGATTCGAACCCACGAGGCAAGCTCTCACTTGCCTACTCGATTTCGAGTCGAGCGCCTTCGTCCAGCTCGGCC
>APCU01000156.1 GCA_000347575.1 Candidatus Caldatribacterium saccharofermentans OP9-77CS
GGGGAAAGGGATGATCCGGCACTGAAAGCGCCACCGTGGAGGTAGACCATGACGGGGCGCTTTTTCCCATCCGCAAGCCCCGGTGTCCAAATGTTCAGGAACTGGCAGTGCTCGTTCTGCTCAAGGTATACGTGGGGATTGAAGAACTCGTCTCGTGCGACTCTATCCCGCACCGGGCTCTGGTAGCATATCTCACCATACCTTGTGGCGTCACGGATGCCGCTCCAGGGATTGACTTTCTTGGGCATCATGAAGCGCCTGGCCTGGGCATATGGTATCCCACGGAAGGTGTAGATACCCCGGTCGATGAACCCTAAAAGTTTCCCTTCCGAGACTTCCACCACCGCTTTCGAAAGCGACGAGATGACTGAGTTCCCCCGTGCGCGCCCGGGGACAGAAGCCCCCTGAGGACTCCAGTGTGGCATCAATGTGCACTCTGCCCTCCTTTCAGGATACCCTTATATTTCTTCCCTCCCAAGGCCGAGACTGCCTCCACCGACGAGAATACCGACTCTTGAGACTTTCATGTCGGGATTCCCCACGATGCGCACAACCCCTACGGAGAGTTTCTCCTTGAAGAATCTCGCCAGGTCGGCCAGGGTAGTTTCTGGAATTTCATAAATCCAGGGGTTGTCCTTACTCACCAGGTACCTTTCCCAGCCGATTTCTTTCCAGAGCCCTGCATAGATACCATCGGGTTGTNCCATGGGCATGGAATCGTGATACCTCCAGATGGCTATCCCGTGGGATTCTATGAGCTTTTTCTTCTCGAGGTACACCGGAGTGTTCTTGAGCCAGTCCGTGGCGTCCCCTCCTGTGTAAAACGTTGGTTCATGGGTTATGATGAGGTTTGCTCCAAGCTCGGCGGCTTTCCGGATAACATCGACGGTTGCCATGAAGGTGACGACGATTCCCGTTGCCTCAGCGTCGTAGCTTCCTGTGATGAGCCTGTCGCTCACTGCAAGTTCCCTATCGCCGACAGAGTACCGGATAATAGCATTGACAACATCCTGTACGGTCATTCGGTGCCTGGCTTCGGCCCCTACAATTCCTGGGAACACCATGCCGAGGACAAGACAACCCAGAAGTACCAGAGGTACCGCTTTTTTTCACGGTCTCGCCCCCCTTGAGCGTGTTCTTGTCCAAACATAGCATAAGGGAGTTCTTTATGTCAAGCGTTTGACACAAAACGAGACTCTTTGTGGTTCCGAACAGGAAAAAAGAGGCAGAACATCTCCGGTGGTTATACTAACCGTTTGACACAAAAGTTACGTCGTCTCTCGCTCCACCAGTGTCACCGGGAGGACGTTTTCAACCGTCACCGCTTCTTTATTGATCTGTTTGTGGATGAGCTCCACCGCCAGCCTCCCCATGTCCTCAATGGGTTGCCGGATGGTCGTGAGTTGAGGCGTGAGGAAGGAAGCAATGCTCACGTCGTCGTATCCGACGACCTTGATGTCTTCAGGTATTCTCTTTTTCCGCTGGTGGCAGATTTTAATGACACTGGCGGCGATGACATCGCTTCCGGCGAAGATGCCCTCCACGTCGGGATGTTCCTCAAAAAGCCTGAGAACCAGTGTATCGTACTGGCGCATGTCAAAGACGTTGAGGTCCGTTTCCACGGTCACGTATTCCACCTTTCTGGCCTGTGCGGTGGCAACAAACGCCCTGTTCCTCTGGTTTGCCAGCATATTGAGGCGGAGGTTACCGCAGATGTGGGCGATTTTCCTGCACCCCCTGTCGATGAGGAGGTTGGTGGCTAAAGTTCCCCCCAGGTAGTTGTCGGAGGACACGAAGGGGATGTCCGGTGCAATCTGCCGGTCAAAGGTGACCAGAGGGAGTTTGAGGCTCAGGTATTCGTCCACTTCTAAGGTGTGGCTAGCCATGATGATGCCATCGACCTGGTTTGCGCGAAGCATCTCAACGTATTCTTTTTCCTTTTTCTGGTCAAGCTGTGAATTGCAGAGCATGACCTTGTAGCCGTACTCGTACGCGTAGTACTCGATGAAGAAGGCCAGTTCGCTGAAGAAGGGATGGGCGACCGTGGGAAGGATGATGCCCAGGATGTTAGTTCGCCTCCGCAGGAGAGACCGGGCAATTTCGTTCGGCTGGTAATTGAGCTCCTTCATCGCCCGGTATACCTTTTCCCGGGTGGCTTCACTGATGTATCCTCTGTTGTTCAGCACCCGGGAAACGGTGGTGACGGTTACCCCTGCTCTCTTCGCCACGTCCTTAATCGTCACCGCTGCCATTTCCATCCATCCTCTCGCTCTGTTTCTCTGGAGGTATAGTTTACAGGAAAAACGTCATTCCTGCACCAGGGGGTTTCCCTCGCCTTCCAGAGGCTGGCAGCGGGGGCAGAAGTACGTGCTCCGGGAGGCGATGACCTTCCGCACGATTGGGGTCCCGCAGCTGGGACAGTGGCTCTTTCCGTAGACCGCAAGGAGATGCTGGAAATTCCCCTCTTCCCCTAAGGTGCGCCGGAAGTCCCGGATGGTGGTTCCTCGCTCTTCGATCGCCTCCTCAAGGACCTCCCGGATGGCGACGAAGAGTCTGGCTTTTTCTGCTTCAGAGAGCGACGAAAGAGTGCGCTCAGGATGCAGCCGGGCCCGGAAGAGAATTTCGCTTGCGTAGATATTGCCGATGCCGCAGATTTTCCTCTGGTCTAAGAGGAAGTCCTTAAGACGCCTCCTTCCCTCAAGGAGAGCCCGGACATTCTCCAGGGTGTACGCCGGAGACAGGGGGTCAAGGCCGAGTTTTTCGGAGAGTTCCTTTTCCTCCCGGAGAAAGGCAATCTTCCCAAGCCGCCGGGTGTCACAGAAGAGGAGGTGCTCTCCGGAGGACAAAAGGATATCCATTCGCTCGTGCTTTTGCGGAGTGTTCTCTTTTGCGAGAAGCAGTTTCCCGGTCATCCCAAGGTGCAGCGCCAGGCACCCTCCTTCGGCAAGGCCAAAAAGGAGGTACTTCCCCAGGCGCCTGACCCCAATGATGGTCTTTCCTTCCGCTGCTTCTTTCGGGAAGCCGAAGCGAGGATCCCGAATCTCTACCCGGACGATGCGCTTTCCCCGAAGGAACGGCTCAAGCTCTCTCCGTAAGACCTCAACCTCAGGGAGTTCCGGCATACTCCTATTCTACCAGAACTCCCTATGCTGCGGTGACCGTAACGGTGGTAAGACCAAAGGAACAATTCCCCGCCCTGTCACACACCTTCACCATGATGGCGGAGGTTCCCGTCTCTGCAGAGCATGGGAGAAATCTCGTTCGTGGAAAACCACCAGAACACCCTGGGGGTGAGATCCCATGGATATTAGGGTTTCAGAGGATTCTGGAATTTTCCCTCCACTTATCCTTGCAAACTCGTCTATGTCCATGAGGGGGAGGAAGCTCGAGACTCAGGGAGAGTAGAGCTCAAGAATCCCCACGACTTTGCCGGCTGCTACGAGGACACCGAAGAGCTCTTCCTCGAGGTCCTCGAATACCTGGAGGAACACTATGACCTCGACACGGTACAGGAGATCTTCCTCTGTGGTGATGGTGCCCCTCCCCAAGAAAGGACTGGAGATCATCCCCAAGGCCACCTTCATCCTGGACCGCTTCCACCTTGGGAAACGCATCC
>APCU01000157.1 GCA_000347575.1 Candidatus Caldatribacterium saccharofermentans OP9-77CS
GCCTTGCCCTGAAGGAGGCGGAACGGGCCTTTTTAGAGGACGAGGTCCCCGTGGGGGCCTGCATCGTGCGGGAGGGTGTGGTCGTGGCCCTGGGGCACAACCGGAGGGAGAGGACCGACGACGTCACGGCCCATGCAGAAATCGAGGCCATCCGGAAGGCCCAGAGAGTCCTTGGGGACTGGCGCCTGGAGGGCTGTACCCTGTACGTGACGCTTGAGCCCTGCCTCATGTGTGCCGGGGCCATCATCCAGGCCCGCATTGCCCGGCTGGTTTTCGGTGCCCGGGACCCCAAGGGTGGGGTGGCGGGGAGTGTCCTCAACGTCTTTGTCCCCGGCCTTTTCCCGCACAGCGTCTCTGTGACCGGTGGCGTGTGTGCGGAGGAATGCGGTGCCCTCCTTCGGAGGTATTTCCAGGGAAAGCGAAAGTGAAGAGGGGTTTTTTCGAAGGGGAGAGGAGTATATGGCTAGTGTTTCAGGACATGTGGCGCTGGTGACCGGTGGGAGCCGGGGAATCGGCAGGGCCATTTCAGTTTTCCTTGCCCGGGAAGGGGCGAAGGTGGCGGTGAACTACCACCGCCATCGCGAGGCGGCCGAAGAGGTGGTGGCGGAAATCCGAAAAAGCGGAGGAGTGGCCGAAGCCTTCCAGGCCGATGTGCAGAACGCCCGGGAGGTGGAGGCGATGGTAGCGGCCGTTGCCAGGACTCTGGGGGCTCCGGATATCCTTGTGGCCAACGCCGGTATAGGAGACCCGGATTACCGGGGGGCCTGGAATCTGAAGGAAGAGGACTGGGACCGGATGATTGCCGTAAACCTCAAGGGGGTGTACCTTGCGGTCCGGGCGGTTCTGCCCTTCATGGTGGAGAAGCGGTGGGGGAGAATTGTGGCCATCGCCTCCACTTCTGGCCTTACAGGAGGGACCTCAGGCATCCACTATGCCGCCTCAAAAGGCGGGGTCATTGCTTTATGCAAGGCCCTGGCTCGGGAGTGCGCTTCCTTTGGCATAACGGTGAACGTCGTTGCCCCGAGCAAAATCGACACCGACCTCCTGCACTCGGTCACTCCAGAAGAGCACATCCCCAGGCTCCTTGCGCAGATTCCGGTGGGGAGGCTTGGGCGCCCCGAGGACATCGCCCGGGCGGTGCTCTTTTTCGCCGCCGAAGAGGCCGATTACCTCACCGGTCAGGTCCTCGTGGTCTCCGGGGGGTATGGTTCGTAGTGGTGTGGAGAAGCCTCTTCAGGAGGGTATCGTAGATTGGCCTCGTCCTGAGGAGGTTGGAAGTCCCGAGGGCCACAAGGCACACAAAGACGATGGCCGGGAGGGCGGAGAACGAACCGGTTATTTCGGCGATGAGGACGCTCCCGGTGATAGGGGCCTTGGTGATGGCCGAGAAGTATCCAGCCATCCCCAGGACGATGAGGTTGTCGATGGGAATAGAAGAGGTGCCGACCATTTCCCCCCAGAGGACGCCGAAAATGTTCCCGAGGAGAGCTCCAACGGTAAGGAGGGGGAAGAAAATCCCTCCAGGGGTGGAAGAGGCATAGCTCCAGAGGGTAAAGAGGAATTTCACCCCGCACAGGATGAGCAGCACCTGAACCGGGAAGGTTTCGCAGCCCAGAGCCGCAATGAGCCTGTGCCCTCCTCCAAGTACCTGGGGCAGGAAGAACCCCAGTATACCCGAAGCCACGAAGACCGGGGCTGGGCGGAAAGGAAGGCGAAGCCATCGCCACGAAGATACCCGGTCGGAGACCACGAGAAGTCCTCGGTTGAAAAGGGCTCCCAGCACCCCCAGGAGTATCCCGAAAAGGAGAAGGATGGGATAGGCCTCAGGACCGAGGGGTCGGATGTGGCCGAAGGGGAGAATCGGCCCCAGGCCGAAGAGGCGCTCGGACACAGCATAGGCTACAACAGAGGCCGTAAGGGAAGCCAGGACAACCACCGAAGAGAACCCCCGGTGGAGCTCCTCCAGGGCAAAGAGCACTCCTGCAAGGGGAGCACCGAAAGAGGCGGCAATGCCTGCCGCTCCTCCAGCAGTCACCCAGAAGGGAATGTCTTTCGGTTTTCTGCGAATTTCACCCCACCCCTTCCCTATCATGGCGCCGATTTGCACCGAGGGCCCCTCTCTCCCCAGAGAAAGACCACCGAAGGCACCGAGGATGCCACCCGCGAACTTCACAAGAAGGATCCGCCACCACACGGCCTGGAGTTTCCCTGAAAGCACGCCTTTCACGTGGGGAATGCCGCTTCCTGCAGCCAGAGGCTCAAGGCGCACCAGGTACCCCACCACCCATCCAAGGAACCCCAAAAACGCCAGCCATGCCAGGGCAAGGAGCACTCTCTCCTGGGCGAGGGTGAGCGCTTGCTCGCTTACGCTCGAGGCCTGCTCAAGGAGGTACCGGTAAAGAACCGTGACCATTCCTGCCACAAAACCCAAAAGCGCCCCTTCTCCAAGACGGGCGATGTGCCTTGTAGGGAACAGAGAAGATGTGCGCATTGTTCATCACCTGCCTGAAAAAGGCCCACAGAGCTGATATTATACCTGAAAGCCCGGGAAAGGGGAGCGGACGAATCGTAAAAGCTTTTGAACCCTTCCTTCATCTCCCTGTAATCTCAATCCTGTATGCTGCATCCAGAACACGTGAAAGGGATTCCGGTATGGCCCTGGCTGGGCCACCCCCTGGAGCCTGCGGAGAGTGCTGTCCGGTAGTTCCCTCCCTTTTCAGAAAAACCGGAAGCAACGCTCCCGGTTTTTCTTTTTGTCCCGGGTCAGTTGAGTTTCAGAATGGCGGCGTTGAGCAGGGTCGCCAGGGAAACCCATCCAAGGTAAGGAAGAAGAAGGTACGAGCCCACAGGGGATACCCTGGAAAAGAGCAGCACATTACCAAGGATGAGCACCCAGAGGACCAGGATATCCACCAGGGCTAAAGCGGGATTGCGCAGGCCAAAGAAGAAAAAGGACCAGAGGACGTTTGCAGCAAGCTGCAGGAAGTAGAGGTAGGGGATGGTCCTTGTTCCCCCGAAGTTTGCCTGCCACACAAGGTAAAAGGCTATGCCCATCAGCACGAAGAGCACAGTCCACACGGGGAAGAACAGCCAGTTGGGCGGGGTGAACGAGGGCTTCTGGAGCGCAGGGTACCACTCTTTCAACCCCTGCGAGGTGAAGAGGGAACCGAGGAAACCGACGGCAAGGGGTATGGCGACCGAAACCGCAAGCTTCACAAAGGACAACTTCCTCCCTCCTTTCAGGTGGGCAATGGGCTCCGAAAACATTGTACTACGGGGATGAATTTTGGGCCCTTCAGCGAGGAAAAAAGCGCCAGTATTCTGGTAATATACCCTCAGAGTCCAGCGTGGGGGGTGTGAAAGGTGTACATGAGAACAAAAATACGTTCCGGTTTTGTCCTGCTTGCTCTCCTTGCGGCTTCTTTGGGGGTAGTGGCCGTCATCGTTCTCGGTCGTCTTTCCTCTTCCTTCTCCACCGTGCAGGAGTCCTTTCCCCTTGTTTTTGCCGTCTCTCGCCTCAAGGACCTCATCGCTCAAAACGAGAGCCTCGTGGCTGCCTACCTTGCCGGAAGAGACGAGGCGTTGCTTGAGGAGTGGGAGTCGGG
>APCU01000158.1 GCA_000347575.1 Candidatus Caldatribacterium saccharofermentans OP9-77CS
CCAAAAACGTGTAGGAAATAACCCGGTTGATGTCCGCGCCCATGAGGGCGGTGGTCTCGATGTCCGTGGCGATGGCCCGCATGGCCCGGCCCACCTTCGTGCGGTATACGAGGAAGATAAGGCCCAGAAGGCAGGCTGCAGCAATCAAGGGGACCCAAACGGTCACCGCTTGGATGCGCACGTTCCCAAGCTGGTAGACCTGAGCCATTAAATCCGGCCTAGGATAAGGCTTTTGCCTCCCACCGGCCCAAGGGAGGACGATGATAAGGTTCTCCAAAAGAAAAGAAACACCAATTGCCGTGATGAGAAGGGAAATGCGGGGAGCCTCTCTGAGGGGCCGATAGGCCATCCGCTCAATCGCCACGCCCATAAGGGCGGTAAGGGCAATGGCGCAAAGGGCGGAAATCCACCAGGGAAGCCGGAAAAGGATGACCAAGAAAAACACCCAGTATCCAGCCCACATGAAGATGTCACCGTGGGCGAAGTTGATGAGGCGGAGGATGCCGTAGACCATGGTGTAGCCGATGGCAATGAGGGCGTAGAGGCTTCCCAAAGTGACGCCGTTGAGAAGCTGCTGAACGTAAGTGGCCACTTAGCCTCCTAAAAAGGAGCGGGGGCGGGCGAAACCCGCCCCCTTGCCCCTTTACTTCCCCATGAGGGCTTTGATCTCCGCGGCCCGCGAGGCGGGGATCATCGTGGCGTACACAAACTCGCCGTTCTCCACCTTCAGGAAGTAGAAGTCCTTGATGGGGTCGCCCTCGGGCGTCATGATGGTCCGGCCGGTGACCACCTCGAGGTCCGCGGTCTGGAGGGCCTCCTTGATCGCCTTGGGATCAGCGGAACCCGCGCGCTGGATGGCATCCACAATGAGGAGGTAGCAGTCCACAGCCAAAGCGCCAAAGGCATCAGCCTCGCGGCCGAAGTACTCCTTGTATTTCTCCGCATAAAGGAGACCAATTCCTGTAGCCTGAGCCGGGTGCCAGAAAGTGGTGAAGTGGATCCCCTCGACAGCATCGCCGCCGATCTGGATGAGCTCAGGGGCGAAGAGGCCGTCGGCACCCAAAATGGGCTGGGTGAGCCCAAGATCCCGGGCCTGCCGGGCCATGAGGGCCACCTCCGTGTAGTAGTTGGGCGTGTAGATGATGTCCGGGTTCACCCGCTGAATCTCCGTGAGCTGGGCAGTGTAGTCCACATCTCCGGAGCGGCAATAGAGAGTGGCCACGACCTTCCCGCCCAAGGCCTCGAAGGCCTCGATGAAGTATTGGCCAAGGCCCACGCAGTAGGCCTGGGCCACGTCGATCACCACCGCTGCGGTCTTCGCGCCGAAGTAGTCGCGGGCCAAAGCGGCGGCCACCGGACCCTGGTCGTCATCCTTGAAGCACGCGCGGAAACAGTAGTCTCCCACCTGGGTGGTGAGCGGGTTGGTAGTGGTGGGTCCGATCATGGGAACTCCCGCGGCCTGAACGATCTCCGCGGCGCCCAAAAACGGCCCCGAACACATGGTGCCGATGATGGCCACCACTTTCTCCACCTCAATTAGGCGGGTAGCACCGGTAGCAGCCTCCACAGGCTCGGTGCGGGCATCGAAATACACAAGCTCAATGGGCCGACCTAAGACCTCTGTGGGCACCAATCCCACCGCCCGAGCGAATTCAATCGCGTCCCGGGCCATCTGGCCGTAGGCGGCGCAGGCTCCGGTGAATTCCAAGAGGCACCCGATCTTAATGGGCTCCTGGGCCAAAGCTAAGGCCCCTGCCAAAGCTACCACGATTAACGCTAATGCTTTCCTCATCGTTCACCCCCTTTCGAAGTTTCCTCTTCTTCGCCGCGCCAAAAACAAAACCACCTCCTTCCCGGCGCCCTAGGTTCTGTGCATGGTAAGGAATTTAGGGGCCCCCTGTCAAGAGATGTGCCCCTCTTGGCTGCCCTAGCACGTTTTCCTTGCGTTTCGACCCTATTTTCGTGCGTTTCTTCGCTCAGGGACCTCTCCAAATCCAGGCAAAGGCGCCATAACATGTACAAAAGTACAGTCCTCTCAAAAAGCTAGGCCCCCCAACCAGGAACTTATCCTTCGCCTCCTTTGGCTTTAGCCAATTCTGGCTAATCCTTGGAAAGCCAGCGGGCAAAAACGACATCGGTGAGCTCATAGCCGGCCTCGGTTCGGCGGAGGACCATTTCCGCCCGCAGCCGGGCCAACGAAGAGGAGATATCTTGGGGCTTCATTCCCAGGGCCTGGGCCAGAGCTGTCGGCCCAGCCGGCCCCTTCGCCAAAACCCGGAGGATCCTCCGCTGAAGCGGGCTGAACTCCGAAAGCCAGCGAACCTCAAATTCGCTATCGAGCTCCGTAAGCATTTGCTCAAACGCTGCGTCCACTTCCCTTTTCCCCACGCTTTTCTTCCCCGAAAGCCAAAGCTTTTGCACCAAAACAAGCCCAAGCTTCTGAAGATAGAAGGGAATCCCGCCCGTGAGCTCGTAGATCCGCTCGGCCGTGGCCTTTTCTACGGTGTAGCCAGCCAAAGCCAGGCGCTCTTGTACAAACGGCACGGCCTCCTCCGCGGAAAGAGGGCCAAGCTCGTAGCGGGAAACCATGAGGAAAAGGGGCGAATCCTCGCGGAGGAAAACCTCGCGCAAAAGGCCCAAAGAGGAGCCGGAAAAGACGAACCGCACGTCTCCGGGATTATCAAGCTCCTTTTTCAGGGCGGCGAAAACGTAGTTATCGAAGGCGGCCACCTCCTGGAACTCATCGAGGAGGAAGACCACCCGCACCCGATATTCCGCAGCGATCCTTTTTGGGTAAGAAAAAGCGGCGCGCACGAGGGCTTTTTCGTCCACTTCAGCCTCGCGGAAGCGCAGATATACTTGGCCCCACTCGCCAATGGACCCACCGATTTCCTCCAGGGCCCGCAAGGCTCCTAGGACCCCGGAGCTAAATACCAGCCGGAACTTCTCCCAGAGTCCTGAGAGCTTTCGCTTTTCCGCGAGCTCCTGAAGGAGGGGATGAACCAGGCCGCGGAAGAGATCCTCGGGCGAAGCCATGTCCCGGCAATTCACATAGGGCAAAAGGAGGTCGGGAATATCCGCAAGCGAGCGCCGCAAATTCCAAAGGAGCGAGGACTTACCGAATCGGCGGGGAGCAAGAAGGAGGACGTTTTGGGAGAGGGTGCGCAAGGTCTCCGCCAAAATGCGCAGGTCATCGTTTCGTCCCACGAAGTAGGGCGGCTCCACGATCCCGCCCACCCTGAACGGCGCCTCCTGCTTCGCCATCTTTAGCTCTCGCCAATTTTAGCTACTTTTTCGCTTCATTCCCTTCACCCTAGCTCTCTCCCACAATGGGGAGAGGGAAAGGCCACCCGAAAAGCGAGAGAAAAACCAAGCAGGAAGCAAGCGCGAGAAGGGCATAGGGGAAACTGGAGGAAAAAAGGCGGGGTTCTTCCGGACTTTTCCCACATCCCAACTTTCTCCCCCAGAGGGGATAAGGGATAGAGACGGAAGGGAAGACCCTTTCCCGTTTTTTCCTCTCCCCTTCGGGGAACTCCTTTCCCGTGCTTTCCCCTCTCCCCCAGGGGG
>APCU01000159.1 GCA_000347575.1 Candidatus Caldatribacterium saccharofermentans OP9-77CS
AGACCGCGAGCATTGTAACCGCCACGAGTGGCAGGCAGAGGTATACCATGACGCCTGCCAGGTCTTCTCCCCCTGCTTCCAGCAGAGAAGAGGTGATGCTGAATATTCCGAGAGTCGGGAGTATTGCAAGCAGTGCAATGAATATGGCTGAGAGGTTCTTGAGTTTTGTTGAGTAATTCTCCAGTTCCACCCTCCTGTTGAGATTGTCTATCGTCAGAAATTCTGAAACGTAGTCGCTGTAGTCTCTCTTTCTTTCGATGTAGTTCACGAGACCCCTCAGGAATGTTGAGAGCTTCTCGCTCACTGTCGTGATTGCCACGGCAAGGATGGCTTCTCTCAGCTCCACGCCCGCATAGCGGACTGCGGTGTGTATCTTTGCAAATTCTTCCCTCACTCCTTCAAGGTTGCTGTTTGCCAGCTCCTCTATAGCCTTCTGTATGGGTATCCCACCCTTTCCGAGCCCGTTAAGGATGCAGAGTGCGGAGTACAGACTCCTGTCGATTTTTTCTTTTTTCTCCTGCGTTTTGAAGTACACCGCAACGTTGAAGAACGCAACGGAGAGCCTCGGATAGACCACAATTGCAGAAGCTATGCACAATACAAACTTTGTTACGGTTTTGAATTCCCACGGGAGCAGCGCGAGGCTGTAGACTGCAGGGATTTTAAGCAATCCCAGGGAAAGGACTATGAGCTCCCACGTGAGGAACACCGCGATTGCTGCAGCCAGCGAAAAAATAAGAGATAGAAAGCTGACAGGAAGGATCAGACTCTCCGGATTGAAAACATCGATGGCGTAGAGTTTTTTCTCGACTTCCTTGATTCTTTTTCCCACCGGGTTGAGGAAGTCCCTGAGCTTAAGCTGAAGCCCTTGCTGGAATCCTGCTACCTCTTCCATGTCAGATACCCAGAGCTTCAAGCAGCTGGTTCAGCGTGGCCAGGATTGCCAGCGCAACCAGAGAGCCGATCAGGACCTGCCTGCCGTGGTCTCTTCCGGTCCAGATCATCACGGCTCCCACTATAACTCCGGCAATGCAGAGCACTATTGCGAGCCAGTAGACCCAGCCCAGGAACATCTCTATCTTCTCTCCAAGCCCTGGAGGGGCCTGTGGTTGGATGTTTACCTGCGCTGCGGCCTGGCCAAGGATCACCACAAATCCCAGTAGCACCAGGGCCAGGGTTTTCATGGTTTTTCTTACACCCGCTTTCACGCGTATCACCTCCCCCACATATCCTTTCAGTTTAAAAATGCGACATGCCCGAGGTACTCCCACCACTCTTCTCTGAAGAGAGGCCTGTTCAGTTTTCTCTCAGTGGGCTCCCTTCCACCTTTCGCCTCCCCCGCCAAGTCGTCTCTGGCCTGTGCAATCACGTCCCCACATCCTGAACTGGTCTCTCAGCTCCCTGCAACCTGAAAGCACGGCAAGGAATTCCCTGAAAGCCGCTTCCCTCTCACCTGCCCTCAACCAGTCCTGAAAGTCAGAGAATTTCTCCCTTTCTTCCTCCACGTCGAGCTCGTACCTCACAGCAGAAATAACCCTGCGGAACATCNTCAGAAACTCTTCTTCCAGTCCGAGCTCACTGCAGATCCTGCACGCAGCAGCTGTCAGGTTGACAGCGTGGATTACTGCCCGCATCAGTCCCATCTCCCTCCATGCCGCAACCCTTCCATCGCGGACCGTGTTCTCGTCGAGGATATCATCCACGATTCTGAAAGCGGTTGCTGTGAGCACCACCACTTTTCTTCTGCTCTCGTCGAGCACTATCCCTCTCTTCTCCAGCCTGCTGATGTAGCCGAGGTGCTCGTATCTGCCTGAGTGTGCGTGCAGTCTGGTTCCATTCATGGACAGCTTTTCGACGTTTTTTCTGTAAAACTCCAGAAACGGAACCTTACTCCCGAATGGGTTGGGAGTGTCAACTATCATTGTCGTTCTGTATCCGTAGTGTTCCAGCACGCTGCAGAGGGCGTCCATGTTTCTCCAGTTGACCGGGTCGATGATGGCAAAGGCTTTTTCTTTCAGCTTTTTTAGCCTCTCTTCAAACAGCCCGTCCCGTTCCTTCCAGTAAACATCATCAGGGTCCCCTCTTGCTTTTCCAAACTCCTCTCTGAGCTTTTCCGGGATCTCGCAGTAGAAAAGAAAGATAGGCCTGCGGGTGGTGTAGGATATGAAAAGGGCGGTTTCCATGCTCTTCAGGCCATCTACCACAACCAGTTTCTCCTTCAGGGGGGCCACATGCTGGTAGAGCATCTCACCGACGATGAAGGGATTGTCTTTTTCCAGCTCTGCAAGGGCTTCACCGTACTTCCCGGCCAGTTTTGAGACGGCTTTTCCGACCTTCACGACGGGGATGCCCTGCCCGTTTTGCAGTCCTGCGGAGATAAAGGACTTCATGGATGCCGCTTTGCCCGCAAGCCCGATGATTGCTCTCTCCGGGTCTGGAGCGGGATCCGGGAGGACTTCGTCGACAATCTCCCTTGCTATCGGGGTCTTCGGGTTCCCTCTAACCGTGACTCTGCTCCTCTCCAGCCCCAGAGCCTCCAGGGTCTTTTTCACCGTGCCTCCTGTGGTGATGTTCGAGTCCACAATCACGTACTCCTCGAACATGTCAAGCTTTGCACTCCGGGGATAGAGCTCTTCTGACTCGGGCGAGTAGTAGAGTACTCTCTCTTCTCTCGCTGGTGGTCTGTAGTGTTTCAGGGCGCTCCGCAGAATGTATATTACCGCCCTCATCTTTTCGCAGCAAGAGCTGTTCTGTTCAGGTACCTCTCCACGGCGAAGAGGGAGTGCTCCACGTAGAACGCGACGTCCTCAAAGCTCGCGGTCCTGCGGTAGCGGTTGAAGATGAGGGCCTCCTCAAGCTCCGCACCGACAGTCATCGCTATATCTTCCGTAGCCGTTCCGTGGCTGAGTGTGACAAGGTAGTGGTCTTCCCTTCTCTCAACATCCTGGACCTCGAGTCCGTACTTCTCGACTGTTTTTCTCACCTTTTCCTCGCTGTGTGACGTCTTTCCGGGAACTCTGACGGAGTTGTTCCTGTTCCTCGCTATTCTAATGCCCCAAACGTCCCTGTAAAGGGTGTAAGTGTACCTGTGTATCCTCACCTCAGGGAAGCTGTTTTGGATGCTCCTGTACACCTCATCTGAGAGGTGATTTTTAAGTGCGTAGTACTCATGGTCTTCCTTCGCCTCTCTGAGAGCATCTCTGCTCAGGAACTTCAGCTCAATCATTTTCTCCAGCTCTTTTTCTCTGTCGACTCCGAATGTTCCGAATGCCACTCCTCTGACGACTATATTTTTGATTTCGGCATCCAGCAGCTTTTCAATAATTGGGAATGCCTCGCTAATGTTCAGGGAGTTGAGAGGTCCGATCTCCACTGAGATCCTCTCAGTATCGCATCCCAGCTCAGCTGCCTCCCTCAGCTTCTCCACCTGCTTCTCCGCCCGGACAGGAGTCCAGCCCAGCTCCGCGCCCCTCGGAGTTATTGTTGTTCCG
>APCU01000160.1 GCA_000347575.1 Candidatus Caldatribacterium saccharofermentans OP9-77CS
ACTTTACGAAATTTCCCCGAACCTCTTGACAGAGAGGAAGAGTTGTGATTCCATTGACATAAGGCGTACCTTGACAGGTGAAGATGGTCTTTTCAGAGATCCTTATTTTACGCCCACAAAACGGGTTTGTAGCCTACCTATGAGGGATTGAAACGTCTTAGTAAATGAGATATTAGTAAATTCTATAGAAGTTTGTAGCCTACCTATGAGGGATTGAAACTGTCTTGTCAAGACCAAAACGAAAAATTTTTAGATAAGTTTGTAGCCTACCTATGAGGGATTGAAACCGTAACACCCGGGCTCCTGTAGCCATACATCCGTACCAGTTTGTAGCCTACCTATGAGGGATTGAAACTTGATGACGATGAGGTGGTGATGAGGTTTTCTGGGCGTTTGTAGCCTACCTATGAGGGATTGAAACTTTTCCCCTGTGAGAGATGTGGCAAAGATGTCTACTAGTTTGTAGCCTACCTATGAGGGATTGAAACTGCTCCACAGACCCCCAGGTCGACAAAATCAAGGTCGTTTGTAGCCTACCTATGAGGGATTGAAACTTGACAGCGGAGCTACAAGAACTACTTCATCGTATCGTTTGTAGCCTACCTATGAGGGATTGAAACTGCTTCACCACTTACAGCACCACTACGCTGAAGCCTGTGTTTGTAGCCTACCTATGAGGGATTGAAACCTCCTCAAACGGCCCGATGGTTTCTTCCGGAATGACCTCGTTTGTAGCCTACCTATGAGGGATTGAAACAGTACTTTCCGTTTACCTTCCTATACCCATACTCCACAGTTTGTAGCCTACCTATGAGGGATTGCAACGGAGCACACTCAATCTGCAGCCCTGGAGAAAGGTATCCATGGTATTTCGAGTGAGCGCCTGCTTTGAGCCAGCAGAAGTGTCCTGGTGGGCTGGCTTCCGGCTCACCATCGGTTGCAAATCCTGATGTGCCCTGCGAACTGGAGGTTTGCCGGCTTTGCCCTCAGGTAGCCTGCTGTACCTGGATTTTTAGGTACACCTTCCCCGCGTCCTTTGTATCCTGAAACCTCTCCAGAACTCTCCTCCCACCTCGAAAAATGTTTTGCCTGTTCGGTAGTGCCAGCTTTTGACACCCTCACCGTTTACCATGATTTCCAGAGTGATTGCCCACGGTGGGGGTGATACCATGCACAAGCGGTGGATGCGGGGTTTGGCGATATCTGTGGTGCTCATAGCGGTTGCGTCTCTCCTTACCGGATGCGGTGGTGTTCCTTCAGCTGGTTCAGGGGTTTCTCTCGAAATTCGGGTCCTGGAGGCGACCACCTACACAGCGAGGATTCAAATGACTTTTGCCAACCGGAGCTCGTTCACCTTCTATCCCGAAAGCGCTACAGTCCGTGGAGAGGAATGTTCCCTCTGGAGTGCTGCCTGTGTCACAGTAGAATTTTCGATGTCGCTTAGCGGTGGCGGTACACCTCTTTTGCCTGGAGAAACGCGCTCGGTCACCGAAGTGGTGCCTATCAGTGATGGCTACACACGCGTGCGATGGGTGGAATTCGTCGTGAGGGGGCGCCTGGGAGGCTCCTGGCTTGAGGTTGCCTCAAACAGGGTATACTTCTGAGGCGTTTTCACCCCTTCACGGCCCCGGAGAGTAACCCTCCAATGATGTATTTCTGGAAGAAGAGAGCGATAAATACCGGTGGGAGACTGGCTAAGATGCCACCAGTAGCCATCATGCCGAAGTCGATGGAGTGCCGGCCGGAGAATTCAGCAATGGCCACAGGGATGGTTTTAGCCTGAGGCGTTGAGGTGAGGATGAGGGCGATGAAGAACTCCTCCCAGGACATGAGGAAGGCAAAGAGAAGGGTGGCCACAATCCCGGGAAGGGAAAGCGGGAGGATGACCCGGAAAAGCGTTTGCAGATGGGTGCATCCGTCGATTTTTGCCGCATCTTCGAGGTCCCGGGGGATGGTGTCGAAGTAGGTGCGCATCATCCAGATGACGAAGGGAACGAGGATGGCCGAGTACACGAGGATGAGAGCTTCTTTCGTGTCGAGCATTTTGAGGTTGCTGAACATCTGGTAGAGGGGAATGATGACGGCAATAGGGGGGAGCATGTACGAGAAAAGTAAAACGAAGAGCACCCGGTCTTTCCCGGGGAAGCGGAGGCGGGAGAAGGCGTAGGCGGCAAGAACCCCTAAGGCCACGCAGATGACCGTCACAAAAGTCGCCACGTAGAGGCTGTTTACCATGATTTTCCGGAATTCGCTCTCCGGACCCTGCCCGAAGAGGATGCCGGCGTAGCGGGAAAACGACGGATTTTCGGGGATCCAGCGAAGGGGGATACGCAAAAGGTCCTTCAGGTCGGCAATGCTTGAGATGAAGAGCCACGCCGGTGGGGCAAGGAGGAGGAAAGCCAGAAGCACCGAGAACACCCCGATGATGATGCTTCGAACGATTCGTCTTCGTCGCAGGCCCATGGTATCACCTCAGTACTCAATCTGCCGCTTCATGGCCCGGGTATAGAGGAGCGCAAGAACGGCCACAATCAGGGTGATGAGGTATGAAAGCGCTGCGCCCCGGCTGAAGTGGAGGAATTTAAAGGCTTCCTGGTAAGTGAGAAAGGAGATGACTTTGGTGGCGTTGGCCGGTCCACCCTGGGTCATGACGTAGACGATATCGAAAACCCGGAAGGCGTCAAGGGTTCGAAGCACGAGGACCACGGTCATCGTGGGGCCGAGGAGGGGAATGGTGATTTTCCAGAGGCTCCGGAACCACCCGGCGCCGTCGACTTCAGCGGCTTCGTAGAGTTCCCGGGGAATAGTCTGGAGACCGGCTAAAAGCAGCAACGCCACAAGAGGTGTGACCTTCCACACGTCGGCGGCAATGACACAGTGCATGGCGCTCCAGGGCCTGGTGAGCCAGGGCTGGTACTTCTCAATGAGGCCGAGCTGCTGCAAAAGCGCATTGAACGCCCCGTAGTTGGCGTTGAAAATCCACTTCCACATGATGGCGTCGACGGTAATCGGCAGCGCCCAGGGCAAAAGCAAGAGGCTGCGGAGGATGCCTCGTCCCCGGAACTTCTCATTGAGAAGAAGGGCGATGAAAAGCCCGAGAACCATTTCGATGGCGATGGAGACCACGGTGAAGTACGCTGTCCTCCCCACGGAGCTCCAGAAGTACCCGCTTTTGAGGATATCGATGTAGTTGGCCAGGCCCACGAAGGGGGTTCCTGCTCCTCTCCGGGTGAGGTCAACCTGGAAGAGGCTGAGACGCAGCGAGAGCCCCATGGGGTAGAAAATAATAACGCCGATGAAAACGAAGGAGGGGAGGATGAGTGCCCAGGCAAAGGCGGTTTCTCTTTTTCGGAGAAGGCCCCC
>APCU01000161.1 GCA_000347575.1 Candidatus Caldatribacterium saccharofermentans OP9-77CS
CCCGCCCCGCGCAAGCGATATACCCGCACGAACCACTCCCCGCTTTCCCCGGCCACGTACTCCAGGGACTTCCTGTTCCCCACTGTCACCACGCTCCCCACGCTACTTCCCGAACCGGGAGGATAGAGGGAGAGGGAGAAGGAAGCTCCCTGAGGGAAGGCAAGGGAGAGGGTGATGATTTGCCCCTGTTCTGCCGGGAAGCGGTACCAGTCAGCCGAGTCAATGGAGCCGTCGCTGCGTCTATATCCCAGGTCACCGCTTATTGTACCCGGTGTAATCGCCACCGCGTTCTCTCTTCTTTCGGCATCCGGTTCGGCAAAGCCACTTCCAGCTCCCTCCTGGGTCTCCTCGCTCAAAAGGAGCGTGACGCTCTCTTTCCGGAAAGCCACATGGACGGTGGAGGGACTTTTCCCGGAAAGGAACGGCCCGGGGTTCCGGTGAACCCGTATCCAGAGGACCGAGGCACGTTCCAGGTTCTTCCGGGGGATGGTCACGCGTCCCCGGCAGGTGTACCCCACCGGGTCGTGAGGTGGCGAAACATTGGGGAGGAAGACCTCCTTTGTTCCCATGATGAGCCCTCCCTGTCTTCCCCGTGGAGGAATACCGTAAGAGAGGAAGAAACGAGCGTCAACCCCCGGGGGCCATCGGCCCGGCTGGTGGCCAGAACCTCAAGGTCAAGCACCAGGTCTTCTGTCCCTTCGGGTATCCCCTCAAACACCCACTCGGCAACCTGGTTGAACGAAGGATCCCGCAACCAGTACCAGCCACTGATGAGGTCACCGTCTGAGAAAAACTCTGTGGCGGTTTTTTGGGTTTCTGCAGCGCAAAGCCCCTGGACTCCCACAAACACCACACAGAGGGTGAAAACAACCACCAGAAAACGAATTCGTGACATCCTGTCCCCTCCTTGCCAGAATACTTTCTCCATCCATTGTACCACGTATTCCCCGGGAACGTGTTCAGGACCATCCTTGAGGAAAACGGGGAGGAAAGGAGTCCTCGAGGGGGCTATCCTCCGTAAAGAGGGAACATCCTGTGAGGAACAGGGAGGCCGGGAGACCGTGCTAAAAACCTCGGGATTCCTCCGGAACCGTTGCAGGCTCTCTATTCCCGGGAGGATGGGGAGGGTTCCCACCACCCTGCCTGAACTTCAGATATTCTCCAGGCTGAGACTTCCGGGTTACATGCCTTTGGGGAAAGAGTGCCGCAAACGAAGGTTTCGTTTGCGGCACCGAAATTTACACCTGGAATCGGTCCACGGAATTCCTCAATTCTTCGGCTAGTCTAGCCAGAGCTTCCACTGCTGAAGCGATCTCCTCAAGGGAAGCGCTCTGCTCCTCGGTGGATGCGGAGACCTCTTCGCTTGAAGCAGCGTTCTCCTCAGCAATGGCAGCAAGAGCGGCCACCTGCTCGGCAATGGCGGCGATGTTCTCGGTGATCGATGCCACAGCCCTGGCAATGTCCCCGGAGAAGCGGATGACCTCGTTCTGCACCCCCTCCATGTCCTTCCGGGTCTCCTCAAGGACATCCCGGGAGGCGCTGATCCGGGCAATGGCCTCCCGGACCTTTCCGATGGCGTCGATGATGTTCTGGAGCCCCCGGACCACGTTCTGGGCCTGGGAGACACCCTCTGCCACCTCAGCGCTTGTCCGGTCCATGCGGTGCACGGCATCCTGGGTGTCCTTCTGGATTTCGGCGATGAGCTGGGCAATCTGCTGGGCAGCCTGAGCCGAGCTTTCGGCGAGTTTCCGCACCTCTTCGGCCACCACCGCAAAGCCTCTTCCTGCCTCTCCGGCTCTTGCAGCCTCAATGGCAGCATTGAGGGCGAGGAGGTTCGTCTGTTCCGCAATCCCGGTGATGACGTCCACAATCCGTCCAATCTCCTGAGAGCGGCCCTCGAGCTTGGCGATGCTCTGGCCCACCTCCTGGGAGATCCGGGCAATGCGTTCGATGTTCTCCACAAGGAGGTTCAAGGCCCCCCGGCCTTTCTCTGCCTCATCGGCAACGCTTCCACCCTCACGCACCGCTTCCTCGATGTTCCTCGTGACCTCATCAAGGGCTTCGGCGTTTCTCCCAATCCTTTCTCTGAGCGTCACCTCAAGGAGGTTGAGGTTCTTCTTCGAGAGTTCCTCGATGTTCTTCGCCTCATCACTCACCTCATGGACCCGTTCGTTGAGCTTCTGGAGCTCCTCTCCCTGGCGGTTTGCTCCATCAGCAACCTGGGCAATGGTCCTCGCAATCTCCTGAGTAGCTCGAGAAATCTCACCGATAGAAGAAGAAAGCTCCTCCGAAGAAGCAGCCAGAGTGGAAGCAGTGTTGGTAATCCGGGAAATTGCGTCTTGCAGATTCTTCACCATGGTGGATAGAGCCCGGGCGAGCACTCCTACTTCGTCGCGGCTGCGGACTGCTCGAACTTCCACCCGCAGGTCTCCCCGGGACACCTGTTCGGCCACCCGGGCCAGGACCTGTAAGGGGCGACCGATGGTTCCGGAAACCACAAAGATGAGGAGCCCTACTGCCACCGCTCCAGCAATCGCTATGAGAATCGACCGGAGGAAATCCCGGTTGGCCTGGGCGAAGACCTCTTCCTGGGGAACCACTGTTCCGGCAATCCAGGGCTCCCGGGTATTCCCCACGAAAAAGGGTACAAAGGTCTTGAGGGTATACTTTTTCAAAGCTTCGGAGTATTCTACCCCGGTATACACTTCTCCTCTTTTCATTCGCTCCAGAATCACCGCCGCAGAGTTATCTTTGACCTCTCCCCAGATTTTCCCGATGCGGTCTTCCTGGGGGTGGGCGACCACCACGCCTTTGGCCGAGACCAGACGCAGGAAACCACTGTTGAGGATTCTCTTGCCGCTGAATCGCTCGTTCAGGGTGTCAAGGGCGATGTCCACGCCGGCCACCCCCACCACTACCCCGTTTTTGCGGATGGGTACCGAGAAGGTGGTCAGGAGGGTCTTTTTCCCAGCGATTTCGTACTCGTAGGGCTCAAGGAGCACCTCGTTCCCGGAGTTTCGGGCTAAAAGGTAGTAGTCTCCGGCTCCCGGGGTTTCATAATCCCGGAGGGGTTCTTCGGAGATTTTTCCCTGATCCCGGAAAAAATAGGGGATGAAGCGACCGGTCTCATCGTGTCCTTCAGTTCCCCGGTATTTTTCATCCAGACCGTCTAAGGCGTTGGGCTCAAAGCACGCCCACGTCCCTAAAAAATCCTCATTCTCTTCCAGGATTTTCCGTAACATTCCCCTCAGGACCTCCCGCCGGTGCTCCTGCGGGATGGACTCAAAGGCTGAAAATCCTTGAGCCATGGTCCTGGCGGCATTCATGGCCACTTCCAGGATGGCATCGGC
>APCU01000162.1 GCA_000347575.1 Candidatus Caldatribacterium saccharofermentans OP9-77CS
AAGCCCAGTGGCCGCGATTTTTCACAGCTCTCCTTTTTGGTCTCATTTTTGCCGCTGGCGACTACATGAAAACCGTGTTGAATTTGCCCTTCCAGATCACCGGCGTCTTTAACGGACTCATCCTCTTTTTCCTGATTGGGTTTGACATCCTCATGTTCTGGCGGGTGCGGATCGCCCGAAAAGAGAAAGAGGAGGTATGGACATCGCAAGCTGGCTCATAAGCACGGTGAGCCGGGCATTGGCCTTCGGTGTGCCCCTTCTTTGGGGCACTCTGGGCGAGATTTATGCCGAGCGGGCTGGTGTGGTGAACCTCGGGGTGGAAGGAATGATGATCCTCGGGGCCTTCACCGCTTTTGCTGTGACCCAAAGCACGGGAAATCCCGGGCTCGGGCTTCTGTGCGCGGCAGGGATTGGCGCTTTGGCTGCGCTCTTTCACGCTTTTCTCACCGTAACCCTGCGGGCCAACCAATACGTTTCCGGCTTGGCTCTTTCCATGTTCGGTTTAGGCCTGGCGGGTCTTTTGGGCCGCGGTTGGGAAGGAAAACCCCTGGGAACTCCTCTTCCCTCCCTCACCATCCCCGGCCTTTCCCGCATCCCCGTTTTAGGACCCATGCTCTTTCAGGATCAGACGATCCTTACTTATATCGGCATTTTCCTGGCCTTTGTGCTTTGGCTTTTGCTCTTCCGCACCCGCTGGGGTGTAGCCATTCGCTCCGTGGGGGAAAGCCCGGGTACCGCGGATGCCTTGGGCATCAATGTGACCTTGGTTCGATATTTGTGCGTGGTTTTCGGCGGGCTTTTGGCGGGAGTGGGAGGAGGATACCTCTCCGTGGCCTATCGGCCGTCCTGGACAGAGGGGATGACGGCGGGAATGGGCTGGATCGTCATTGCTCTTACCATTTTCGCTGCTTGGGATCCGCTTCAGGCCATCTGGGGTGCCTTCTTCTTTGGTGCCCTGTATCACCTTTCGTATCGGCTGCAAGCGTTTATTTCCCCGGAACTCCTTAAGCTCATGCCCTACCTTTTTGCCATTGTGGTTTTGGCCCTAAGCGGCTTTGGGGGCCGCCGCATCCGGCGCCGCGCCCCCGGAGCTTTGGGGTTACCCTATGTGCGCGGCGAGCGCTGAAAGGAGGTGGTGCGCTGGGGTGAGGTGTGAATCGGTGATGAGTGACGGGCAGGACTTCGAGAGGGAAGAAGACGTGGAGGAAAAAAGGAGGTGAAGGATGAAGCGCATTTTGATGGCGGTGTTGGCAGTTTTGGCTCTAGGAGTCTTGGGCTTCTCCGCGGAGAAGATCAAGGCCGGGTTCATCTACGTTGGTCCTATTGGCGACTACGGGTGGACTCATGCCCATGATGTAGCTCGCCGCATCGTGGACGAGAAATATGACTGGCTGGAGACGGTTTATGTGGAATCCGTTCCCGAAGGGGAAGTGGAGACCTACATTGACCAGCTTGTGCGGCAAGGCTGCAACGTGATCTTCACCACGAGCTTTGGATTCATGGACGGAACTTTGGCCGCGGCCCAGCGCTATCCCAACGTAATCTTCGCCCACTGCTCCGGTTTCAAACGCTGGGACAACATGGCCACCTACATGGCCGACTTTTACCAGGTCTATTACCTGAACGGACTCATGGCTGGAGCCCTCACGAAGACCGGAAAAATCGGGTATGTGGGAGCCTTCCCCATTCCTGAAGTGAAGCGCCACATCAGCGCCTTCACCATCGGGGTTCGGGAAGTGAACCCCAATGCGGAAGTGCACGTGCGCTGGATTTACGAGTGGTTCAACCCTGCCGCTGCCAAGGAGGCCGCGGAGGCCCTCATCGCCGAAGGCTGCGACGTGTTCGCTTTCACCGAGGACTCGCCCACTGTCGTCCAGGTGGCTGCGGAGAAAGGGCTCCCCAGCTTCGGCCACTACTCCCCCATGTACGACTTTGCTCCCGATTACGTGGTCTCCGGTCAGCTCGTGCATTGGGAGAAAATCTACGAGGACTTCCTCGTGAAGATCCATGAGGGCGTCTACACCACGAAGAACCTCCGACACGTGGACTATTGGTGGCTCCTCTCCCAGGGCGCGGTGGAAGTGGGTGCGAAGCCCAGCATGGTCATCAACCCCAAGTACGAGGATGCCCTCAAGAACTACGTGATCGACCACCCGGTCTTTGGCAAGGTCTCCGTTTATGACCTGGTGTTTATCCGCCTTGCGCAGATGGGCGATCCGGGCATTACCTTCGATCCGTTCCAGGGCCCGGTGTATGACCGCAAAGGCAACCTCCGCGTGCCTGAGGGGATGTGGATGAGCTACGACGCCCTCATCACCATGGAGTGGGCAGCAGCAGGGATTGTCGGCCCCTGGCCGGGTGAGCCATAAGGGAAACGGGAAGGGGGCCTGGCCTACCAGGCCCCCTTTTTATTTCCAGGAGGTGAAAGTGGGCCTTATTGTCATCGAGCGGGCGCGCATCGCTGACCTTTTCGGGACTTATCTGGACTCAGGCTACGTGGTTGTAGAAGGGGAGAAAATCGCCAAAGTGGGAACAGGGCCAGCTCCTGAAATCCCCGGCGCCAAGCGCATCGATGCCCAGGGTTTCCTCCTTACCCCAGCCCTCGTCAATGCCCACGCGCACCTTTATTCCTCCTTGGCTCGGGGGATCTTCCTGCGGGAGTTTGCCCCTAAAAGTTTTGGGCAAATTTTGGAGCAACTTTGGTGGAAACTTGATCGGGCTTTGGATTTGGAGGATGTTTATCTTTCCGCTTTGGTGGGAGGTCTTGCCCATCTTAAGCGAGGCGTGAGCGTTATTTTCGATCACCACGCCTCACCGAATGCCATTTTGGGCTCCCTTTCCCAAATCAAGCGGGCCCTCTCCGAGCTCGGGCTCCGAGGAGACCTTTGCTATGAGGTCACGGACCGCGGTGGACCAAAAGAACGGGATCTGGGAATCGAAGAGAATGTGCGTTTTGCTAAAGAAGAGCGGGTTTTGGGGCGCTTCTCCTCGCATTTTGGTCTCCACGCTTCCTTCACCCTTTCCAACGAGACTCTGGAGAGATGCCGAAGCGAAGCGGAGCGCCTTGGGATTGGCTACCACAGCCATCTTGCGGAAGGAAAGGAAGACCCTCTTGATGCCCTTCAGAAATATGGGATGAGAACAGCGGAGCGCCTGGATCAGTTCGGAATTCTCCAGGAAAGCTCCATTTTGGCTCACGGGATTCAGCTTTCTCAGGCGGAGCTGGAGCTTCTTTCCGAGCGGAAGCCCACCATTGCCCATAACCCTCGCTCGAACATGAACAACGCGGTGGGAGCGGCCCAGGTG